>JAZURB010000312.1:0-9944 GCA_045605945.1 Acutalibacteraceae bacterium | reverse complement strand
GGGTTTATCCCTACGGTCTTTTTGCGTTCGCACGATCTAGTGGCAACATTGTAGGGAAGGCATTTATGCCTTCCGCTATGACGGCGCGGATAAATCCGCGCCCTACGCGCCAACCGTGGAGGGCGGCGACCTCGACGCCCTGTTAAGTGTCAGCCCTTTCGCGAAGCCCCATCCGAGATACATTCGCCTTCGTCTCATACGCGTCAGCCCTTAAGCGAGCCGAAGGCGAGTCGAATGGGTCTAACCTGCGGCGTGTGTTGGTCGCCCGTTAAAAAAGGCCCCCTCCCCGAGGGGGCTGGCAATCGCGCAGCGATTGACCGGGGGAGTTACCACAAGTACCATGCAAACTCTCTCTTAAGGAGGGCGTTTTGCGAATGATCTGTTGACCACAATCGAATGGATTTAACCCACTGCATAACAAGAGAATTCGGGTGTTATTCCTCGTCGAAAGACATAAATAACAACCCTGTTACAGGGTATCAAAAATGCTAAAAATAACCTTGTTTGAATTTGTGTTATTTATTGTGCAAAAATGCTATCTTATATAAAAAGGTTTGCAAAAATTTATTTACCGCAGTAAAATACAACTGTAAATTGCCAAAGAAGGCATATATTTAAGGAGGAATATCCAATGAAAAAACTGCTCTCTATTGTGTTGGCAGTGGCTGTGCTGGCTACCATGGCGTTCTCCATGATGGTTTCTACTGCTTCTGCTGAGGATGCATCCTACTCGCTGCTCCCCAAGACGGCTGACAAGTTCGAGAAGGCGGAAGGCGCTTCTGCCGGCGATGGTACCATCACCATCACTGCGCAAGGTGCAGGCTACAAATTCGAGTCTACTCAGGGCTGGCCGGCGGCTACTTTCGTCGAGCTGGACGAGGCTACCCAAACTTCTTGGGTCAACACCAAGGCCGGTAGCGGTTCGACCCTGAACTACGATTTCGAGGTTGTTTCCGGTAAAGCGGCTATGATCGTCTATTTCTGCGGTCAGAACCCGAAGGACATGGCTTCCATGGGCAGCTTCGTTTCCATCAACGGTCTGGTCAACAAAGCGTATGTTGATCCGCTGACCGGCGATGCGAAGGAAGACATCCCCGTGGGTAAGTACAAGGCTTCCGTGAGTGTTGACGATCTCGGCTACCGTGATGACCTGAAGGGCGACAACGGCGAGATGAAGATCACCGGCGTGAAGATCTTTGCTGTCGGCGGCACCGTTATCGTGAACGACGTGTCTGTCACCGATAAGTCCGGCGCGGACAACAGCAAGCATGCGAACAAGCTGGGCGCTGCTGTTGAGAACCCCGTGCAGACCACCGGCGCGCAGTCTGACGCTACCACCACCGTGGCGAAGACCACCGCTAAGGCTGGCACCGACAGCGCGAAGACCGGCGACACCACCAACGCGATCGTGTTCATCGCTGTGGCTGCTGTGGCTGCGGGTGCGGTTGTTGTGACCGCGAAGAAGCAAAAGGCTCGCTAATTTGCGACTGAAAGCTTTATAACGCAATCGATAAAAGACCGTAGGGTTTATCCCTACGGTCTTTTTTTGCTTATCGGGGCAAATACCCGCACAAACCCGCCGCAAGATTGTTTCCATGGCGAGATACATTCGACTCCGCAACCTACGGTTGCTCCGCTCAGTATGATGCGCTGTGGGGATGGATATATGCGTCAGCCCTTAAGCGAGCCGAAGGCGAGTCGAATGGGTCTAACTCGCGGCGTGCGTTGTCCCCCTCGGGGAGGCTTTTGCGGCGAGAGCACCCCGCTCTACGATGACGCGCAACAAACAAAAGCCCCCGACACCGTCGGGGGCTTTTGATCAATCCAGTTCGAACTGACCCGTATACAGTTGATAATAGCGCCCTTTTTGTGCGATCAAATCATCGTGATCGCCACGTTCGAGGATCTCGCCTTTTTCGATAACCATGATCGCGTTGGCGTTACGCACGGTGGACAGGCGGTGCGCGATGACGAAGGTCGTGCGGCCCTTCATCAAGCGATCCATGCCGTGTTCGATATGCATCTCGGTGCGGGTATCGACCGAGGAGGTCGCTTCATCGAGCACGAGAATGGGGGCTTTGGACAGCGCCGCGCGCGCGATGTTGAGCAGCTGACGCTGACCCTGCGACAGGTTGGCACCGTTGCCCTCAAGCTGGGTGTTATAGCCGTCCTGCAAGCGCATGATAAAGCTATGCGCCGAGGCGGTTTTTGCCGCCGCGATGACTTCCTCGTCCGTCGCATCGAGGCGACCGTAACGGATATTTTCCATCACCGTGCCGCTGAACAAGTTGGTGTCCTGCAGCACCATGGCAATGTTCTCGCGCAGCTCGTCACGCTTATAATTGCGAATATCGATGCCGTCGATCGTGATGGTGCCTTCCTGAATGTCATAGAAACGGTTGAGCAGATTCGTCACGGTGGTTTTGCCCGCGCCCGTTGAGCTGACGAAGGCGATTTTTTGCCCCGGACGCGCATACAGCGTCAGATTTTTCAGCACCGTTTTTTCGGGGACATAACCGAAGGTGACATTGTGGAATTCCACAAATCCCTTCATGTCTGCGCCGCTTGTCGCATCGGCGGCATCGGGCTCTTCGGGCGGCGCATCCATTACGGCGAACACGCGCTCGGCACCCGCGAGAGCGGCAAAAATGGTGGAAACCTGCATGCTGATTTGGTTGATCGGCATGGAGAATTGGCGCGAATAGTTCGCAAACACGGTCAGCGCGCCGGGCGACATGCGCCCGAGGCACATCAGCACGCCGCCGAGCCCCACGGTGATCGCGTAGCTGATTTGGCTGGTGTTGCCCATGATCGGGCCCATCACGCCGCCCCAAAACTGCGCTTTAAACTGCTTGTCGCGCATATCGTCGTTGAGCGTGTTGAACTCCTCGATGCATTCCTGCTCGTGGTTGAACACTTTGACGACTTTTTGACCTGTGACGGTTTCTTCCATATAGCCGTTGACCGCGCCGAGTGCGGCTTGTTGATGCCCGAAATATTTTTGCGAGCGCTTGGCAATGATCATGCCGCCCTTCATGAAGATCGGCAGGAACACCACCGTCACCAGCGTCAGTATCCAGTTGGTGGAGATCATAAACACGAATGTGCCCACAATCGTGACCGTGCCGGATACCAGCGACAGCAGCGAGTTGTTGAGCATCATATCGATGTTGTCGATATCGTTGGTGAAGCGGCTCATGATCTCGCCTGTCGGGTGCGCGTCATAGTAGCGCACGGGCAGCTTTTGCAGCTTGGCAAACAGGTCGTTGCGGATGCGCTCGACCACGCCCTGCGAAATGCCCAACATAATGCGGCTTTGCAGATAGGTGGTGATAACGCCCGTCAGATAGATGATCAGCAGCAGCAACACGGCTGTGATGATATAACGGAACACTTCCGATTCCACGGGGACATGCGCCGTAAACCGTGTGATAAAGCGGTCGGCGAGCTGTTCAATGCCCGTTTTGGGAATGGCTTTTCCCGTCACCTCCAGCGCGATGCGGTCGATGATGGGGGCGAGCATATACGAGCCGATCAGCGAGGTGACGGTGCTCACGAGCATGCAAAATATCACCGCGATAAAGCGGGGGATAAAGGGGCGCAAATAGCTCATTAAGCGGGACAGCGTCTTTTTGGTGTCTTTCGGTTTGCCGCCCTTACCGGGAGGGCCGCCGCGATGACCGCCGCGCGGTCCGCCCATGGGCGGACCTTTTTTGGGATCGGGCGCGCTGTTATATTGCTTTTGCAGTGTTTCAAGCGATCGTGCCATTATGCATCCGCCCCCTTCTCCTGCGACTGATAGATCTCGCGGTAGGCGGCGTTGTTTTCGAGCAGCTCGGCGTGTGTGCCGACGCCCGTGATCGCGCCGTTATCCATAACGATGATCATATCCGCCTCGCGCACCGACGAGATGCGCTGGGCGATGATGATTTTGGTTGAGCCGTTAAGCTCCTCGCGGAATGCGCGGCGGATTTGCGCCTCGGTGGCGGTATCGACCGCGCTGGTCGAGTCGTCCAAAATCAAAATTTTCGGTTTTTTGAGCAGCGCGCGCGCAATGCACAGGCGCTGTTTTTGACCGCCCGACACATTCGTGCCGCCTTGGTCGAGCTTGGTGTCGTAGCCGTCGGTGAAGGTATCGATGAATTTATCCGCTTGCGCATAAGCGGCAGCGGCGGCAAGCTGCTCGTCGGTTGCGTTTTGATCGCCCCAACGCAGGTTTTCGGCAATCGTGCCCGAGAACAGGGTGTTCTTTTGCAGCACCATGCCCACACCCTCGCGCAGCTGATACAGCGAATAGTCCTTGACGTTCACGCCGTCGACGAGCACTTCGCCCTCATCGGCATCGTAAAGGCGCGGTATCATCGACACGAGCGTTGTTTTGCCGCAGCCCGTCGAGCCGATGATACCGACGGTCGCGCCTGCGGGAATGGACAGGTTGATGTGATCGAGCACGCACTCTTCGCTGGTTTTGTAGTAGCGGAAGGTCACATTTTTGAATTCGACCGCGCCGTTTTTGACCGCCAGATCGGGATACGCCGCGTTTTCGTCGCTGAGGTCGATCTCTTCTTCCATCACCTCGCGGATGCGGCGCGCCGAAGCAAGCGCACGCGATGCCGTCATGAGCAGCATGGTGATCATCATCAGCGAGAAGAGGATCTGCGTCACATAGGTCAAAAATGCCGAGAGATCGCCCACCGGCATATTGCCCTCAAGCACGATGTTGCCGCCCAGCAGAATAACGGCAAGCACCGTTAAGTTCATGCAGATCGTCATCACGGGATGCATGAAAATGAGGATTTTCATCGCGTCCATACCGCTTTTCTTCAATTCGCGGTTCGCGGTCTTGAACTTGTCGATCTCGTAGTCTTCGCGCACAAAGCTTTTGACAACGCGCACATTGGTGACATTTTCCTGCACGGTGTTGTTGAGGTTGTCCAGCTTTTTCTGCATACGGTCAAAGCGCGAAAAGCCTTTGACGATGATCACACCGATGATGCACAGCAGCAGCGGAATGCTGACAGCAAACACCACGCTCAGCGGCGGATTGATGGCAATCGCCATGATCAGCGCGGCAATCATCATGCCGGGGGAACGCAGCGCCATGCGCAGCAGCATATTCACGAAATTTTGCAGCTGGGTGACGTCGTTCGTCAAACGCGTGACCAACGATCCCGTCGAAAACTTGTCGATGTTGGAAAAGGAGAATCGTTGCACGCGGGCATACACATCCGCGCGCAGATCCCCCGCAAAGTTCACGCTGGCTTTGGCGCCGAAATACGCGCCGCCGACACCGCCCGCCATCATCAAGATTGCGGTCAAGATCATCAGCAGCATCACGCCGAGGCTGCTTTCGACGGTCAGCGTACCTTCGTTGGCACGGTTGATGACCACGCTGAGCAGCTTGGGCATCACAACCTCACCGATGACTTCCACGATCATGCAAAGCGGGCCGATGATAAAATACGGCAGATAGGGCTTGATGTATTTTCCCCATTTCATGGGTCTCACCTCGTTTCTTGTTGTTTGTTAGGAAGTGTACTCGCTGCCGCCTGCAGATTGTGCGTCATGCGACAAAGCAGGCGATCCAAGCACGCGATATCCTCTTCGGAAAAGTCCGCATACATAGCATCGATCAGAAAATCGCGTCCGTTGGCGCAGCGACGATGCATCTCTTCACCGACGGCGGTGAGATACAACCGTTGGCGGCGCGCATCGTGTTCATCGGGACGGCGTTCAACGAGCCCTGCTGCTTCCATGCGGCGCACCGACACGGACAGCGTCGCGGGTGCCACATCCAAGGCGGCTGCAAGCTCGCACTGGGTCATGCCCGGTGTATGTTGCAGCAAAAACAGCGTTCTGGGATGTCCGTTGAACATACCGCAGCTCATAAAATAGCGCTGCAGCGTGTTGCGGTGTGTATGCATAAAGCGGAAAAGTCGATTATCGAGTGCTTCCTGCGGCGTATGCGCAGGTGGCATGGGATGCTGCATTTCCAAGGCAGACCCTCCTAATTATATAGTATATACAGTATACCAAAAAGTTAGGCGGCTATCTATTCGCGGATGCACCAAACGTTAGTCGCCTAACTAACCGAATTGTGGCATTTTTGCCAAAACCTGCGGTTTTGCCACCTCCCTCGGGGAGGGAGGCTTAAGCGCAGCCACGGCGCGTCATGCTGAGCGAAGTCTCATCCGAGACCCGTTCGACTACGCGCGCATAGCGCGCTACGCTCAGGGTGACGCGGATGAGACGAAGTCGAATGTATCTCGCCGTGGCGCAGTTGAACAGGTCTAACCCAGAATGCACCGCAAAAATCCCCGCTTGCAGCAGCAAACGGGGATATACGCTTATTCTTCGGTTTTGACGATGGCGAGGCTGAGCTCTTTGAGTTGCTCCGCATCAACCGTCGACGGGCAGTTGGTCATCGGCTCGGTCATGTTCTGCACCTTCGGGAACGCGATAACATCGCGCAGCGTCGGTGCGCCGAGCATCTGCATCACGAGGCGGTCAAGACCGATGCCCATGCCGCCGTGAGGCGGTGCGCCGTAGCGGAACGCACCCGTGAGGAAGCCAAACTTTTCTTCCGCTTCTTCGTCGGACAGTCCGAGCGCCTTGAACATTTGCGCTTGCAGCGCGGGATCGGTGATACGAATCGAGCCCGAAGCCAGCTCAATGCCGTTGAGCACAAGGTC
The DNA here is from genome assembly GCA_045605945.1 of Acutalibacteraceae bacterium. Lineage (GTDB taxonomy): Bacteria > Bacillota > Clostridia > Oscillospirales > Acutalibacteraceae > RGIG1959. Next base: position 3,252 of record JAZURB010000312.1, on the reverse strand, counting down.
ATACGCTTTGGCGTACACCTTGGCGGGGTCGCTCTCCAGATAGGGGATGCATTCGTCGAGCGGCGCGGTGAACGGGTGATGCATCGCATCCCAGTTCGCCGTCTCCTCGTTCCACTCAAAGAACGGGAACTCGGTGATCCACAGCGGCGCGTAACCCGTGCGCTCGATGCCGATGCGGTCGGCAACCTCAAGGCGCAGCGAGCCGAGTGTGGTGAGCACATGCTTGTTGATGGGGTCGGCAACGATGAGCACCACGTCACCCTGCTCCGCGCCCGCTTTGGCGAGGATCGCGTCCATTTCCGCGTCGGTCATGAACTTGGCAAACGAGCAAGCGCGGTTGTCTGCCGTCCAGCGCACATAGGCAAGACCTTTTGCGCCGATACCCTTGACATACTCGGTGAGCTTGTCAATCTCTTTGCGGGTCAGCTTGTCGGCAGCGCCCTTGGCGTTGATGCAGCGCACCGAGCCGCCGCCCTCGACCGCGCTCTTGAACACGACGAATTCGCAGTCCTTCACCGTGTCGGTCAGGTCGATCAGTTCCATGCCGAAACGCACGTCGGGCTTGTCCGAGCCGTAGCGCGCCATCGCTTCGTTATAGGTCAGGCGGGGCAGCGGCATCGGCAGCTCGACATCGAGCGCTTTTTTGAACACGGTTTGCATATAGCCTTCGCCGATCGCGAGCACATCCTCCACATCGACGAACGACATCTCAAGGTCGATTTGGGTGAATTCGGGTTGGCGATCCGCGCGCAGATCCTCGTCGCGGAAGCAGCGCGCAAGCTGCATATAGCGATCAAAGCCCGCCACCATCGACAGCTGCTTATACAGCTGCGGCGACTGCGGCAGCGCATAGAACTCGCCGCCGTGAATACGCGACGGCACGAGGAAGTCGCGCGCACCTTCGGGGGTGGACTTGATGAGCATCGGGGTTTCCAGCTCGATAAAACCGTTTTCGTCGAAATAATCGCGGGTGATCTTCACGATACGGTGACGCATCAGCAGATTTTTCTGCAGATCGGGGCGACGCAGGTCGAGATAACGATGTTGCAGACGAATGAGCTCGTCGGTTTTGCAGTTTTCCACAATCTCAAACGGCGGGGTCTTTGCTTTGCCGAGAATACGCAGTTCGGTCACGGCAATCTCGATGTCACCCGTCGGAATATCCTTGTTTTTAGAGGTACGCTCGCGCACCTCACCGACCGCCGCCAGCACATATTCGCTGCGCACGGTGCCTGCCTTTTCAAACACCGCGCGATCAACCGTCTCGTCAAATGCGAGCTGCACGATACCCGTGCGGTCACGCAGGTCAACGAAAATCAGCTGACCGAGGTCGCGTTGACGCTGCACCCAGCCGAACAGCGTGACGGTTTTGCCCGCGTCGGCAGCGCGCAGATCGCCGCAATAATGCGTGCGGGATAAGCCTTTGATCGTTTCCATAGTTGTTGCTCCTTTATTTCACTTGCTCGACGACGGAACCCAAAATGTCCGCCATGCCCGCCAGTTCGCGGTCGAGCGATTTGTTATACAGCGTGGTGTAGATATCGTCGAGCAGAATGTCGCTTTGCTCGCCCGTTTCCATATCCTTGAGTCGTGCCGAGCCGGTCTCCAGCTCATTGTCGCCCACGACGACCGTGTAGCGTGCGCCGATCTTATCGGCATATTTCATCTGTGCCTTCAGGCCGCGACCGACCAGATCGGTCTCCACCGATACGCCGCCTTCGCGCAGACGCACCGCCATATCAAAACAAGCGGCAACCGCTTTGTCGCCCATCGGCGCCAGATACAGCTCGCAGCGCGGGGGCGCGGGCATATTCGCTTCTTTTGCTTCGAGGATCATCAAGAGACGCTCCAGACCCATGCCGAAACCGAGCGAAGGCAGATGCGTGCCGCCCAGCTCGTCGATCAAGCCGTCGTAACGACCGCCGCCGCATACGACCGCTTGGCTGCCCAGCGCATCGGACACAAACTCAAACACGGTGCGGGTGTAGTAATCCAGACCGCGCACGATATGCGGATCGATCTCAAACGGCATATCCGCTGCCGTCAGGCACGCCTTGACCTGCTCAAAGTGCGCCGCACAATCGTCGCACAAGTAATCGAGCATCACGGGCGCTTTTTCCGCCAGCTCGTGACACACGGGGGATTTGCAGTCGAGAATACGCATCGGGTTGCGGTCGAGACGATCGCGGCAGGTGCCGCACAGCGTATCGATATTCGCTTCAAAATACGCCTTGAGCGCGGCGTGATATTTTGCGCGGCAGGTGGGGCAGCCGATCGAGTTAAGATGCAGCTTCACGCCCGTCACACCCAGCGTGTTCAGCAGCGTATGCGCCAGCGCGATCACCTCGGCATCCGCCTGCGGACGCTCCGCACCGAAGCATTCGATGCCGAACTGGTGGAACTCGCGAAGGCGACCTGCCTGCGGCTTTTCATAGCGATAGCAGGAGGTCAGGTAGCAGATTTTCACGGGCAGCGCCTCGGTGTGCAAGCCGTGCTCCAGCAGGGCGCGCGCTGCGCCTGCGGTACCTTCGGGACGCAGGGTGATCGAACGGTCGCCTTTGTCGGTGAAGGTGTACATTTCCTTTTGCACCACATCGGTCGTCTCGCCGACCGAGCGGTGGAACAGCTCCGTATGCTCAAATACGGGGGTGCGCATCTCGCGATAGCCGAAATCGCGCGCCACAGCGAGTGCGGTTTGCTCAATATATTGCCATTTGTGGCTGTCGGCGGGCAGCACATCCTGTGTGCCGCGCGGCGCTTTGGTGATCAATGCCATAATATTGTCTCCTTTTCATGGAAAAAAGGCGCGTTTTCGGCGCCTTTTTAACGGATGTTATTTTGCGCGGGGATTGACGATGTTGCGCCAATCGAGGTCGCCGCGCTCCAGACCGTGGATAAGCACCTCGGCGGTGGCGATGTTGGTGGCGACGGGGATGTTGCGCATATCGCAAAGGCGCATGATGTCGTTTTCGTTGGGCTCGTGCTCCTTTGCGTTAAGCGGATCGCGGAAGAACAAGAGCAGGTCGATCTCATCGCACTGGATACGCGCGGAGATCTGCTGCGCGCCGCCTTGCGCACCGCTCAGGTAACGCATCACGGGCAGACCGGTGGCTTCCGAAATCATTTTGCCGGTCGTTCCCGTCGCGCAGATGTTGTGACGGCTCAGGATCCCGCAATAGGCAATGCAGAACTGAACCATCAGTTCCTTTTTACTGTCATGAGCAATCAATGCAATATTCATTCCGAAGACAC
>JAZURB010000311.1:0-3755 GCA_045605945.1 Acutalibacteraceae bacterium | reverse complement strand
GCTGATCACGGCATTGATCTCGCGGATACAATATTCGGCATCCACCGTAGGAAGCACCTCGGCAAATCCGGTATTCTCGCTGTTCTTGCAAAACGGCGGGAGCTTTCTGCGCTTGATATCGATCGTTTCGTTGGCAAACTTGTTCTTAACAACCAACACCAAATTCGGGTTGATCGAATTCAGGAACACGCAGAACAGCGCCAGCAACAGCGCAACAACGCCGCTGAAAATCAGCATCGCGCCGCCGATCTGCGTGATCGTTTCGTCCATGCCCTTGCCGTAACCATACACCAAGAAGCCATTGACCAGCATCGGCGCAAACGCGCCGCCGAGGCACAGACATTTAAGCAGCCATTTTTTCTTCAACACAAAGAACGGGACGCAAGCGCCGCCGCCGAACAGCAAGCTCAGGAAAAATGCCAAACCGATATAGCCGTCGCTGACATCCGAATACATCGCCGTGATCAAAGCGGTCATGGCAGCGCCGCCGACGGCCATCACGATAAACGCAAACAGCAAATCCCAAGCGTTAAACACGAATTCTCTGCGCGCCTCAATTCCGGCGATCTCGTCGATATCAAACTCGTGTTGCAGCGTCGTTCTGCCCGCGATGCAGCGACCGGGCGCACGAAAAATTACGCGTTTATTGGTGACCTGCATTCTGCCGACCGCTTTCAAATACGGGATGACACCGATACGAGTGCGCAGCTTAGCAACGGTATATTGTTTAACGGGAACTTCGGCGTCGTTAGGTTTGACAAGATCGGGGACGATCTGCAGATCCGTCTCAAACGCATCGGTTTTATTCAACTCAGGATCGCCCAAACCGATACGATTTTTAAACGATTCCCAAAAGCCGGGTTTATAGGCGGACTGCGCAGAAGCAGCCGCGGCATAACCGGAGCAGTTGCAGGTGCCGTCAACGAGCGGTCTGCCGCAATGTTTACAGGAATTTGCCATAACTGATTCTCCTTCATTTTCGGAAACACTGCTTACTTTTAGCATTCCTCGAAAATCATTTATTGTTTTATCATTGTAACACACAAAAGCGATAAACGCAACAGTAAATTTGACAGTATTCGGTATTTTTCGCGTTATTTTACGCAACAAAAAAGTCCGCAGCAACACTTACTGCGGACTTTTTGGATTATTCTTCGATTTCAAAATATTTTGTGGGAAAGACGCCGAGGAGCAGCGCGTTTTCATCACGGATCAGCGCATAGTAGGTAGTGCCGACTTTCGCTTGCTTATACGCTGTTTCGGCATTACAATGCATTTTCTTTGACCATGTATAGCTCTCATCCGGCAGATCGTAAGCAGAGCAACCGTCAAAATAAAGCACATAATCGCATTTATCGAAGCCTTTGGGGGTTGCGATCACCTCGCGAAGCGTTACCTCGCGCAGAGAATAATGCTTACCCTCTTCGATTTCTTGCTTACGCACATTCCACCGTTTAGCGCGTTTTATGATCACAAAGGTCATGACAATCGCCAACGCCGCAAACAACAACACAGACGGTGAAAAAAGCAGCATCGCTGTCACTTTCTCACCATCGTTCGCCAATGCGGAAAACGAAATGCATAAAATCACGCCTAACACAGCAATCGCCCAAATCGCACAAAACAGGATCGTTACGATCAGTCGGTTGCTATACGAGCCCAAGACAATCTTCGTTATTTGCTTGCGGGTTAAGATCTCCTTGTTCATAACGATTCCTCCTGCGATACATCTCCCAAAACAAACATACACACGGCGTTCTCCAAACTGCAATATAGCGGTCACAGAAAACCAATTTCGTCGATAACGTACATTGGTGAGCGTTTCCTTATGATTTGCTCGAGCAATTCATAAAAGATGTAATATTCGATATGTTTTCTTAGTATTGCTTCATACCGTCGACGGCTTGGGATAATATTTCCCTTCAACGCATTCAAAATCATTTTTCAAAACATCAAAATGATTTTGCGGGAAAGCCATGATGATTTTTTGGCGATTATTAACTTCCGTTATCAACAAATAAAACACATCGCCCGAACAACAATATTGTGTGGATAAATCTTCAATCGCCGAACGACGGATAGAGTTCTCTTTGTGCAGCGGAATCTCCACAGTGGGAGCAACACTTTTGGAAAGAGAGAACTTTCCGTATTCTTTAAAGGTATACACATATCGCCGCTTTAAGTGAAAGCCGGTATTCCCCAACCGCTTTTTGTAATGAACAACAACATCTTCTGTTAAATACATGTCTCCGAATTGAATGCGCTTGATTTTCTTACTTATACCGATAATAACGACAACCGTCAGTCCCAATAATATTGCCGTAATAACCAAACGAGTGATAAGATTTTCAATCCTAAAAAGCAGCGCGATCCATGCTATCAACACAACAGAACATCTTATTAGTATTTTGGATATATAGTACTCTTTTAAAAAAGCAAGGCACATCTCTTTTGTGATTTTGTACACGGTATCACCTCTTTTGTAATAATTATATCACTATAAAGTAAAAAAGCAAGGGCACAACCTCGGTTGCGTGTCTCATGTTTGCAAAACGGAACGGCACATAGGCCGTTCCCTACAGTCCCGCTCTTCACTATCGCTTCTCACTTTTCAAAATCCTGCATGCATTTTAGCGAAGAGCGAAAAAGTAAAAATCCCGTCCTCTTACGAGAACGGGATTTTTGTCATTCGTGTCCGAAAAAGAACTGGGGGAAAACCGTTAATTTTCTTCATTTATTTGATTTTGCTTGTTGATCATTGCTTGCCTTAACAAATCAGGCGATTCAAAGTTCGGAATTACAAAATTTGCAATATATTCTTGAAGCTTATCAACAGAATGATGCTCTAAAAATTTTGTAGCATCGTCAACATAAAATTTGCATCCAATTTGCTTTGAAATATAACTTACTACATCCAAAGAAAACAAATGAAACTCGGCATTAGCATATACCGTATGGGATTCTCCGTAAATAAAATAATGGTTTGAGTTTCGTTCTTTTTTCAATGAAAGAAAGATGATTTTATTATCATCATTATCAAATTGAATGAAACAAGTATCACCATAGTTTTGTATATTTGTAGGAAAAAACTTTTTGTTAATCAATGTGATGATTGACTGAAATCCCAACTCATTGCAATGTCTAAAAAAACCTGTTTTTTGCCAAAAAAATAATTCCGCACTTTTGAAGTCCTATGGCTCCGTTTGGCTCAATAGAATTATCCTGAGAAAATATTAAATTTTTCATCTAATCACCGACCTTTAAGTGTATTATAGCATAAAAGCGGTGGAGCTGCAAGGAATTATTCATTATTCATCAGCGAAGCGACTTCATTTTTCATTATTCATTCGAAAATCCGTTTTATAATGAATAATGAATGATGAATATTGAAAAATGAATAATACAAACAAAAATCAGTCCTCTTTCGAGAACGGATTTTTGTTTGGAGCTGATAACCAGAGTCGAACTGGTGACCTCATCCTTACCAAGGATGCGCTCTACCTACTGAGCTATATCAGCAAGATTGGCGACCTGAAGGGGGCTCGAACCCCTGACCTCTAGCGTGACAGGCTAGCGTTCTAACCAACTGAACTACCAGGCCGGATACAAGCTCGGAACAGACGAATCTGTTCCGAGCGTGGTGGAAACTATAGGGCTCGAACCTATGACCCTCTGCTTGTAAGGCAGATGCTCTCCCAGCTGAGCTAAGCTTCCATGTGGAGCGGATTACGGGGCTCGAACCCGCCACCTCGACC
>JAZURB010000310.1:0-2489 GCA_045605945.1 Acutalibacteraceae bacterium | reverse complement strand
GAGTCGAATGGGTCTAACCTGCGGCGTGTGTTGGTCGCCCGTTAAAAAAGGCCCCTCCCCCGAGGGGGCCGGCAATCGCGCAGCGATTGACTGGGGGAGTTTTCACAAACGCTATCTATACAAAACTCCCTCCGACTTTTGGTGTCGATGACACCAAAACCCACCTCCCTCAAAGAGGGAGGCTTTATGCCCCTTCCCGAGGGGGCTGATTGACCGGGGGCTGACTCGCGGTGACTTCGATGCGCAGGAAGCATTTCCGCCGCACCTTTTCTCCTCGAAACCTCTTGACTTTTTGGGTGTATCGTGGGATACTACTATTATCTATTGGTATGTCTTGACGAAGGGGGGATGGGCGCATGCTTCGAGCGACGGTAGCGACACAATCGCTCACCTTGATCGGCTGCGATGCGATGCGCCATGCAGCGGATTTTGCAAAATTCCCCTGCACCGATGACAAGACGGATTGGCGCATGACGGTGGAGCGTGTGCCGTCGGTTGAGATTCCTTCCGAAGCAACGGTATCAAACCGCATGATAACCGCAGCGCTCTCTGACGGGCGCACGTTGATCGCGGATAAGGGTGAGCATTTTTCGTTGACATTTACACCCGATTTTTCCGATGTGCGGCTGTCGTTGTGGGAGGATTTTTACCACGCCGACCTTTATCATTATCTTTACACATCGCATGCCTTTGCGCACTATTTGTTATCGCGCGGCGGCGGTGGTGTTCACAGCGCGGGCTTTGTGCGCGGCGGCAAGGCGGTGTTACTGATCGGCGCTTCGGGCGTCGGTAAATCGACGATGCTTGATCGCGTGACGGCGGTTGACCCGTCGGTCGCGGTGTTATGTGAGGATATCAACGCGGTGTTGCGCGAGGACGGCGGCTATCGTGTCTACGGCACGCCGTTTTGCGGCGAGGACACGCGCTGTGAAAATGCGGATGCGCCGCTGGGTGCGATCGTGATTTTGAAAAAAGAGCCGCAAAACCGCATCGAAAAAGCGGATTTTCCTGCGGCGATGTTCGGACTCACGCAATCGATTTTGCGCCCGACTTATGTACCGACGCTTTGCGAAGCGGCAGCGGATTTGGCGGTAGCGCTCGCGCGGGATGTTCCCGTATTTGTGCTTGAAAACGACGGCACGCAGCAAGCGGGCGAGATGTTCCTTGCGGCGCTCGACGACAACGGATAAACGGAGGATGAACGGCATGAAGATCAAGGAAGGCTTTTTGCTGCGTACATTGGGCGACAGCCATGTGGTCGTGCCCGTCGGGCAGGCGGCAATCGACTTGCGCGGTATGATCACCTTAAACGGCACGGGTGCATTTTTATGGAAAACGCTGGAAACCGCGCAAACGGAGCAATCGCTCATCGAGGCGCTGACCGCGACCTACGATGTCGATGCTGACCGCGCGGCGCAGGACGTTAAAGCGTTTACGGATTTGTTGAAAACTCACGATTTGATTGATGAAGACTAACAGACGGAGGGAATTCGGGATGAAACGAATGAAACGATTGGCGGCGGCTTTGCTGGCGCTGACGCTGCTGTTGGGCGTTTGTCCGCTCGGCGTGTCGGCTGCAACAGCGGGCTTTGAGGAAAACCACTGCTTGGTGTTCGCTACCGAGCCCGGTGCGACCTCGCCGCATGTGACCTACTATAAAGACGGCGCGCGAGAATCGACCGATAACATGACGTGGGTGGACGGCGGTGTTCACGGGCAGGCGCTGTCCATGGACGGCAACGCCTATCTGCAGATCGGTTTTTCGCAACTGCGTATGGCGGAGATGACCTTCTCGACTTGGATCAATTTCCGCGGCGCGCTCGATCCTGCGACCCCCGCAGGTGCATATTGGCAGCGTTTGTTTACCATCGCTGCATCCGATAATAAGTGCTTCTTCACCGTGTCGCCGCACGCGGTCGAGCCGTCCTATACCGCTGCTGACGGCGGCACGCTGGACGGCGTGTTTATGGAATATTATCGCGGTTATGACTACAGCGACGGCCAGGAATATGCCATGCGCTCCTTCACGGGCGCCAAAGCAGGTCAAAGCGACTTCGGTCTGCCTCAAAATGAGTGGCATCATATGGCGGTCGTGTCCGACGGCACAAATGTGCGTCTGTATGTGGACGGTACGCTGATTTTGGAAGAGCTGTTCGTTATGACGATCGTGCAGATGTATGCCGATCGCATGATGATCGGTGAGGGCGTTTGGGATGACCCGAAGCTCAATGCGTTGGTGGACGATATGTTGCTGTTTGACACGGCGCTCAACGCCGAGCAGATCGCTGCTGTGATGCAAACGGGCGATCCTGCGGCGATTGTCAATTCCGCTGCGCTCACTACCACGGCAACCAATTATGTGCCCACCACGCAGACGGAGGCGGTTGCCAGCCCCAATGTGACCGATGTTCCCGAGGATAAGCCGTTCGCGCCGTTCGGACTGCCTGTGTGGGGCTTCGGCGTGGTGATGGCGCTGCTTGCGGCGGTCA
>JAZURB010000309.1:0-2930 GCA_045605945.1 Acutalibacteraceae bacterium | reverse complement strand
GATGTTGAGGCTATTATAACATAATATAATAAAAGAGGCAACAAAAAAGACGCTGAAATACGCTTTTCGGATGCCTTGCGGTCGACGCCCCGTGGCGTAGTCGAACGGGTCTAACATGTAGGGGAGGTATGTATGCCTTCCGCGAAACAGCGCGGATAAATCCGTGCCCTACGCACAAGCCTTGCGCGCAAAAAACAAAACAGACAGACCGTATGACTTGCATCTTGACTTGCATCTTTTGCGTAAAACAGCGGAAAACAAGGTGAAACAACGAAAGAGTCCGCGCCTCGGGGCGGTAGCAAGTGCTCGCTTATCGGTGCATGAAAAACCACCGCACGGGATCAGATCCACGCCCTAAAAACACCGCACTGCGGCGTTTTCTTAACGGGCTTTCGAATCCCTTGCGCGCAGTAAAACGAAAAGAGCAGACCATATGGTCTGCTCTTTTCGTTGGCGCGCCCGAAGGGATTCGAACCCCTGACCTTTTGATTCGTAGTCAAACACTCTATCCAGCTGAGCTACGAGCGCATATTTTGTTGCGTTCTCGTGAGAACAGGCACTATTATATGCCGTCTTTGCGCATTTGTCAAGAGGGAATTTGCAAGATTTTTACGATTTTTTTGCCGAACTCGCAAAAATCGCCGAAATATTTTGGATTTTTGCTTTACAAACGGCATTTTCCGTGATATACTATCAAAGCATGTGTAGGAATGCACAGCCAATGCCGATCACCCGGACGGCGGAGTATGCCCCGATAGGGGACACCTTGTTTCCCCGCACTGGGTCTTTTGGCGAAATATAAAGAAAGGTGGTAATCATTATGATGTTACCCGAGCAAAAGCAAGAAATTATCAAAGCCTATGCCACTCACGAAGGCGACACCGGTTCTCCCGAGGTCCAGATCGCTGTTCTGACCCGCCGCATCGCGGATCTGACTGCGCACCTGAAGGATCATCCGAAGGATCACCACAGCCGCCGCGGCCTGCTGAAAATGGTTGGTCAGCGCCGTGGTCTGCTCCAGTACCTGATGAAGAAAGACATCAATCGCTATCGTGCGATCATCGAGAAGCTGGGCATCCGTAAATAAGCATAGCTTTGAGGCAGGCGGAAAATGGTTCCGCCTGCCTCAAACTGCGAAATCCCGTAACCTTTTGATCGCTTCATGCGGCGGAAAATCGGCCGTTTTAGCGATGAAGCGGGTGCTGAACGCACATATTCAGCAGCGGCTTTATTGCTAAAATACCGTGACCGCCTCATGGACGATCGCCATCTATAATTTCAAAGGAGGCACCAAATTATGTCTATGAGCAAACTCGAAAAGTTCGACTCCTACAAGGTGTTCGAGACCACACTGGCGGGCCGTCCGTTGGTCGTGGAGACCGGCAAAGTGGCGCAGCTCGCCAACGGCTCCTGCGTTGTGCACTACGGCGAGACCGTCGTGCTGTGCGCGGTGACCGCATCTGCCAAGCCCCGTGACGGCATCGATTTCTTCCCGATGTCCGTTGACTACGAAGAGAAGCTGTATGCCGTGGGTCGCATCCCCGGCTCCTTCCAGCGCCGTGAGGGCCGTCCTTCCGAGAAGGCGATCCTGACCTCGCGCGTGATCGACCGTCCCATCCGCCCCTTGTTCCCCAAGGATATGCGCAACGATGTGTCGATCGTTTGCACCGTGATGTCCGTTGACCCCGATTGCCCGCCCGAAACCACGGCGATGATCGCGGCGTCCATCGGCATCTCCATCTCCGACATTCCGTGGGCAGGCCCGATTTCGGGTGTTGTCGTCGGTCTGGTTGACGGCAAGTTCGTCATCAACCCCACCGCGGAGCAGGAGAAGGTTTCCGAAATGCATGTCACCGTCGCTTCCACTGCCGATCTCGTGGCGATGATCGAGGCGGGCGCGAACGAGGTTGACGATGAGACCATGTTCGACGGTATCATGGCGGGTCACGAGGCCAACCAGCAGATCGTCGAGTTCATCAACGGCATCGTTGCCGAGATCGGCAAGCCGAAGTTCGAGTTCACCTCCAACGATCCCGATCCCGCGATGTTCGAAGCGATCAAAGAGTTCGCGATCGACGATGTGAAGTTCGCGCTCGACACCGACGACAAGCGCATCCGCGACGAGCGTTTGCTGCCTGTCTATGAGAAGGTGCATGCGAAGTTTGACGAGGAATATGCCGATCAGATCGAGAAGATCGACGAGTGCATGTACAAACTGCAGAAGTTTGTTGTGCGCCGTTGGCTGCTCGACGAAGGCAAGCGCGTGGACGGTCGTTCGATCGACGAGATCCGCCCGCTGGCGTCCGAAGTCGGCGTGCTGCCCCGCGTGCACGGCTCGGGTCTGTTCACCCGCGGCCAGACGCAGGTGCTGACCATCGCGACCCTCGGTAACACGAAAGATGCTCAGCTGCTTGACGGCATCGACGATCAAACCGAGAAGCGCTATATGCATCACTACAATTTCCCCTCCTACTCGGTGGGTGAGACGAAGCCCTCCCGCGGCCCCGGTCGTCGTGAGATCGGCCACGGCGCTCTTGCGGAGCGTGCGCTGCTGCCCGTCATCCCCAGCGTGGAAGAGTTCCCCTACACCATCCGTGTGGTGAGCGAAGTCCTCTCCTCCAACGGTTCCACGTCTCAGGGCTCCGTCTGCGGCTCCACTCTCGCGCTTATGGATGCCGGCGTTCCCCTGAAGGCTCCCGTCGCGGGCATCTCCTGCGGCCTCATTCAGGACGGCGACGAGTTCACCACCTTCATCGATATTCAGGGCGTTGAAGACTTCCACGGCGAAATGGACTTCAAGGTCGCCGGCACCAAGGAAGGCATCACCGCCATCCAGATGGACCTGAAGAACGACGGTCTCATCCCCGAAGTCATCAAGTCCGCTCTGGAGATGACCCGGGAAGCCCGCATCCAGATCCTGGATGAGATCA
>JAZURB010000308.1:0-4111 GCA_045605945.1 Acutalibacteraceae bacterium | reverse complement strand
CCGCTTTTAATTTTTAAGTGAGCAATACCACAGCGTGCGCCGCAATGCCTTCCATTGCACCCGTGAAACCAAGCCCCTCTTCGGTGGTGGCTTTGACATTCACGCGGTCGGCGGGAACGCCGATTGCTGCCGCCAAAATCTCGCGCATGGCGGGAATATAGGGTTTGAGCTTCGGACGCTGACACAGCACTGTCGCATCCACGTTTTCCACCGCAAAACCTTTTTCGCGCACCAGCGTCATCACCCGGCGCAGCAGTTCCACGCTGTCCGCTCCTTTGTAAGCGGGGTCGGTATCGGGAAACAAGCCGCCGATATCGCCGAGGTTTGCTGCACCGCACAGCGCATCCATGATCGCATGAGTGAGCACGTCGGCATCCGAATGACCCAGCAAACCAAGTTCAAACGGGATATCCACACCGCCCAGAATCAAGCGACGATCCTCGCTGAATTTATGCACATCATAACCGTGGCCGATTCGCATGCCGCCCCATCCTCTCTGCGCCAAGATCGCGCGCGCCGCGGGGATATCCTCGGGCGTGGTGATCTTCAAATTTTCATACGATGTTTCCACGAGCGTGACCTGCGCGCCCAAGTTTTCAATCAGTTGGCAATCGTCGGTGAAATCCTTGCCCTCGGCAGCGGCTTTTACCATTGCCTCGCGGTAAAGCGCGGTATCAAACACCTGCGGCGTTTGCACTTGCCACAATGTTGCACGGTCGGGAGTGGCGGTGATGATGCCGTCGGACGAGGCTTGCTTGATCGTATCCTTCACACGCACCGCCGCCGTTGCCGCTTTCGTATCCGCCGCCACGGCGATTACGCGGTCGATCTCCGCTGCCGTGATCAACGGGCGCGCACCGTCCGCGATCGCAACGAGCGTCTCATCGCCGACGAGCGCCATGCCGTTTGCCACCGATTGCTGACGCGTTGCGCCGCCGTAAGCAATGCGGCAGGGGGTTTTCAGTGCCGCCGCCCAATTCTCGACAAGCGCCTGATCCTCTTTACGAATGACCACCGCGATCGATGAAACGCACGAGGCATCAAACGCCTGCAGTGTATGCCACAGCACGGGCTTGCCGCCGAGCGGCAACAACAGCTTAGGACACCCCATACGCGTGGAGCTTCCCGCCGCCACGATGACGGCTGCTGCCGAATTCGCTTTCATAAGCCGTTCTCCTTCCGCTGTAAAGGACAACGAGGCTGTTCCCCGTTTCGGAAAACAGCCTCGAAAACATCCGCTGATTATTGCTCTTCCGTCAACACGGGAGCGTTCTTCTTAGGCGCATTGGTGCGCAGCATTTGACGAGCCTGACGGATCTCGTTGAGGCGACCCATGAGGTTCTCCTCGGAACGACGCAGCACATCTTCTGCAAAGTCGTTTGCGCCTTTGCACATCTCGCGCGATTTCTGCTGAGCGCGGGTGAGCATTTCCTCGGCGCGCTGCTGCGCTTGACGAGAAATCTCCTCCTGCGCGATCATCGCCTGAGCGCGCTCCTCCGCCTTGCGGATGATCGCCTCTGCCTCACGCTTCGCGGTGGCAACGATGTCAGCGCGGTCGGCAACGACCGTCTTTGCTTGACGGATCTCGGACGGGAGCGCCGCACGAATATCGTCCACGATATCACGCAGTTTGTCCGCCTCGATCATGCATTTACCGCCCGACAGCGGCACATCCCATGCTTTATCGACCATATCGTCGATTTGACCCAACAATTCTTCCACGTTCATTTTGTTTACCCATCCTTTCGAAATTTCTCTAGTATATCCTGCATAATGCAAGCGGGGACGAACGCGGAGACATCCTCTCCGTACTGCGCCACCTGCTTGACAAGACTCGACGACAGATACATTTTATCGTCGGTCGCTGTGAGAAACACGGTTTCCAGATCGTGATTCAGTTCACGATTCGTCAGTGCCATTTGAAATTCATACTCAAAATCCGACAACGCACGCAAGCCCTTGACAATAACCGTTGCCCCTTGCGTTTTCGCGTAGGTGGCAAGCAGGCCGTCATAACTGTCGACCGTGACATTGGACAGATGCGCGGTTGAGCGCTTTAACATATCCACACGCTGTTCGGTGGAAAAAAGCGGACTTTTGGCGGCGTTGACCATGACGACCACGATCACGCGATCGAACAGTGCCGAGGCACGCTCGATAATATCCAAATGTCCGTTGGTGACGGGATCAAAGCTACCCGGGCAGACAACCGTTTTCATAAGGCTTTCGTCCTTTCCGCGGCGTCTGCAAAGGTGTAGAATATGACCTGCGTCTTTCCGTAGCGCCGTTGTTTTTCCGCTGTCAACACGCCGTCAATCTGTTCGGGAAGCACCGTACCGGCATCCGTTTCGCAAACCACCGTTGCACCTGCGCGCAAATGCGCGACAAGAAGCGGCAAGATCTGCGGCAACAGCGCCGCTTTATACGGCGGATCGAGAAACACGAGATCATACTTACCGCTGTCGCGTTCCAGAAAACGCACGGCATCGCTGTTGATCACGCGAATATTCTCTTCAAGGCGCGTATCCTTGGCGTTTTTACGCACCACATCACACGCCGCACGGTCAGCATCCACAAACACACATGATGCGGCACCGCGACTCATCGCCTCGAGTCCCATTTGTCCCGAACCGGCGAAAAGATCCAGCACACAGCGCCCTTCCACTTGGAATTGCAACGCGCTGAACACCGATTCTTTCACACGCTCCGTAGTGGGACGCGTGGTGTCTTCTCCGGGGAGGGTCGTCAGGCGTACGCCGCGCGCCCTTCCCGTGATAATACGCATCATTGGCATCGGACCTTTCTGTATGTACCACAAACTATTATCCCATGTTTTTGTCGTACTGTCAAGCGTTTTGCAACTTTTTATCCTTTTCCAAGCTGGCATTTGCCGCAGCAAGCACCGCTTTTTCCATGCCGCCGTCTATAAGTGCAGCAATTCCTTCAATGGTTGTGCCGCCGGGAGAACACACGCTGTCAATCAGCTGACGGGGATGTTCGCCCGTTTGCTCAAGCAATTTGGCAGCACCGATCACGCTTTGCGCCACGATGGCAAGTGCCGTCGATTTCGACAAGCCGCCGCGCACACCCGCTGTAGCGAGCGCATCCATATACAACAGCGTATATGCGGGCGAGCAACCGCCGAGCACCGAGAAAATACCGAATTGCTCTTCGGCGATCGGCAACACCGTGCCGACCGATTCGAAGATCGTATACACGGTTTCCACATGGCTTTGCGTCACGAGTGCATTGCTGCAATAGGCGGTAACCGCCTCGCCGACCTTGGCGGCGATATTGGGCATCACGCGCACGAGCGGCAGATCATTGCCGAGCAGCGCAGACAGACTTTCGAGCGTTTTGCCCGCGGCAATCGAGATCACCAGCGGCTTTTGCGTAAGCAACACGGTGCGCAGGGGCGCGAGCGCGGTCGAAAACACCTGCGGCTTGATGGCAAGCACCAAGGTGCCGACCGATTCGCACAACTGCTCGGCAGTTTGGCACACAAACACGCCGCACTCCTTCTTAAGAGCATAGGTCTTTTCCGCATCAATATCGTACACCGCGATCGACGCAGGCGCGATGCCGCCGTCCACCATACCGCGAATGATCGCGGATGCCATGTTACCGGCACCTAAAAATCCGATTTTCATTATCGTCACCTCAATTTTCTGCTTGAGCCTCTTGCTGCAGCGCAAGCGCTTCGGCGGAGGCATGCAAATCTTCAATAATATAATAGGGTGCGGGGATAAATTGCGCATACGTGTATTCGGGGTTTTCCGACACCGCAACATACACAATGCGCTCATCTGCTTCATATAACAGCGCGTAGGTATACAGGCCGCTGCCGAACATATACGCTTCCACCGCACGGGAATACATCAGCGTATATTTCACCGCGCCGGGAACAATCGTGTCATCCACCACGGCGTCGGCGGCATAGGTATCGCTCACCACCAAGGCGTTGATGCGCGCTTTCTCGCTTTCGTAAGTAACCTCGCCGTCGCTGTTTGTATAATCCACCTGCATATACGCGATATACTGCCCCATATCGTAGGTGATATAGCGTTCGACGATCAGCGGACTTTTATCGGGGAGCGCCGGGAACATATCC
>JAZURB010000307.1:0-2528 GCA_045605945.1 Acutalibacteraceae bacterium | reverse complement strand
AAAAGGAGGATGCCCTGTGGCAACTCAAGTGACATTTGAACAAGCAATGACGCGTCTCGAGCAAATCGTCGCAACGCTGGAAAGCGGACGCTGCACGCTCGATGACTCGATGAAACTGTTTGAAGAAGGCGCAAAGCTGACAGCGTTTTGCCAAAAAGCGCTGCGTTCGGCGGAGCAGAAGATCGTCAAACTGACGCAAGCGGAAAGCGGCGACGCGGACACGCTGTCGGTTCCCGAGGATACCATGCAATCCATGGGCGAAATGCTCAGCGAATGAGCCGACATCCCTGTTGAGGAAGTGATTTTTGTGAGTTTGTACACGCCTAAAATGAAGGATTACGCGGCACTCATCGAGCAAGCGATTACTGCGTATATGCCTGCGACGGACACGCCGCAAAAAACCGTGGCGGAAGCCATGGCGTATGCATGTGAAGCCGGTGGCAAACGCTTGCGTCCCGTGTTGGTGCTCAGCTTTGCCGAATTGTGCGGTTGTGCTGCCGAAAAAGCGCTGCCGTTTGCCTGCGCAATGGAAATGATTCATTGCTATTCGTTGGTGCATGACGATCTGCCGTGTATGGATAACAGCCTGCTTCGTCGCGGTCGTCCGTCAACCTTCGCAAAATACGGGGAAGATATGGCGCTGCTGGCAGGTGACGGCTTGCTTACGCGCGCATTCGAAACCTGTTTGTCGCCGAAAGGGGTGCAAGCGGTCGGTGCCGATAAGGCGGTTGAAGCGACGTGGTGCCTGGCGGATGCTGCGGGCATCAACGGTATGGTCGGCGGTCAAACGATCGATCTGGAAAGCGAAGGCAAGCAAATCGATTTGGAAACGCTGCAGGTGTTGCAAGCGGGTAAAACAGGCGCGTTGCTGCGTGCCGCCTGCGAAATGGGCGCCATTCTCGGCGGTGCCGACGAAGGGCGACGTGCAGCAGCGATTGCTTACGGCGTTGCACTCGGTCGCAGTTTCCAAATCGTCGATGATATTTTGGATGTAACCTCTTCGGCGGAAGTGCTTGGCAAGCCCGTCGGTGCAGATGATGAAAACGAAAAAGTTACCTATATTTCGCTTCTCGGTTTGGAGCGGTCGAAAGCGCTTGCGGCACAATATTCCGCAGCGGCGCATGAAGCGCTCACTGTATTCGGCGATGCGGCAGAGGATTTGCGCGTAATGACTGCGCGTATGCTGGAACGCACATTTTAAAGGATAATTAAACGGAGGCAATCGCTATGACGGATTTGTTACATAATCGCGTATTGATCGCGGCGCTGCTCGGCTGGTTTGTTGCGCAGGGTGCCAAAGTGGTCATTTCAATCATCAAAACCAAAAAATTCGATCCCGAACGCTTGAACGGCGCTGGTGGCATGCCCAGCTCGCATTCGTGTATGGTTACTGCGCTCACGGTGTCAATCGCTATGACGGAAGGGATGAATTCGGCGGCGTTTGCGTTGGCGGTCATCTTCACCTTTGTCACCTTGTATGATGCTATGGGCGTGCGTTGGCAAGCGGGACTGCATGCGCGCATGCTGAATAAATACATGCGTGAGATTTTTCTCAAAGAAAAGCCTGTTGATGATGCGCAAGAGACGGAAGAACCCGCGGATCTCAAAGAGTATCTCGGCCATCGTCCGATCGAGGTTCTTGTCGGCGTGTTGCTCGGCATTTTGATTGCTATGACGGTCTGTTTGCTTATCCCCGAGGCGGCTGTCGCCTGATCCTACCGACAAAAGGAAGTTTTTAACAATGGAAGAACAAGTGAAATTCTTGGACACCATTCAAAGTCCTGCGGATATAAAAACGCTTAACGATGAGCAGCTGGTTGCTCTTGCTGCGGAAATACGCCAAACCCTCATTGAAACGGTTGCCGAAAATGGGGGACATTTGTCCTCCAATCTCGGCACGGTGGAGCTGACGCTGGCGATGCATCGCGTATTTGATGTGCCCGCCGATCAGATCGTATTTGATGTCGGTCATCAATGCTACACGCACAAACTGTTGACGGGGCGCCGCGAGCGGTTTGATTCGTTGCGCCGTAAAGACGGTATTTCCGGTTTTCCGTCTCCCAAAGAATCCGAAACCGATGTGTTCATCACGGGACACAGCAGTACCGCAGTGTCGGCTGCCAACGGTCTCGCGAAAGCCAAATCGCTGCTCGGTGACGAGGGCTATGTTCTCGCGGTGGTCGGTGACGGCGCGATGACGGGCGGCCTGTTTTACGAAGGCTTGTCCAACGCGGGGCGAAGCCACGACAAGCTGATCATCGTTCTCAACGATAACCGCATGTCGATCAACAATAATGTCGGCTTCGTTGCGCGCCATTTGTCGCGTATGCGTTCGCGCCCGCGCTATGTCCGTTTCAAACGCAACTTTGCGCAGGGGCTTCGCAAGATTCCGATGATCGGTAAAGGGCTGTTTCGCGTGATCTATGCCGTGAAAATGGGCATGAAGGATGCTTTGTATCGCTCGAGCAGTATGTTTGAGGATATGGGGTATTATTATCTCGGTCCTGTGGACGGCCATAATATTCGCG
>JAZURB010000306.1:0-3909 GCA_045605945.1 Acutalibacteraceae bacterium | reverse complement strand
TCTGCGGTTTGTCGCCGCCACGGCGTGTTGCTTGTGGTGGATAATGCTCACGGCGCTTATCTGCGCTTTTTGCAGCCGTCGCAGCATCCGATGGATCTCGGTGCGGATCTTTGTTGCGATTCGGCACATAAAACACTGCCCGTCTTAACGGGCGGCGCCTATTTGCATATCGGCGGCGACGCGCCCGCGCTGTGTGCTGCACAGGCAAAGCAAGCGCTTGCGCTGTTTGGCTCTACCAGCCCGTCTTACCTGATTTTGCAATCGCTCGATCTTGCCAACGCCTATCTGGCGGATGCCTATCCGCAGCGATTGCAGTGCTGTATCCAAACGATCGCCGATTGGAAAGAGACGCTTATTGCCTCGGGTTATCGTTTAATGGGCAATGAACCGCTCAAGCTAACGATTGACACCAAAGCTTACGGCTATCGCGGTGACGATTTCGCGGCGGAATTGCACCGTCGCGGTGTGGTGGTGGAATTCTTCGACCCCGATGCGGTCGTGCTGATGCTCACCCCCGAAAACGCGGATCTTGATCGGCTCGGTGCTGCCTTTGCGGCAATCCCGAAAAAAGCTCCGATCACCGATGCGCCGCCGTTGCCGCATGCCTGTGAGCGGGTGATGGATGCTTCCGAGGCATTGTTTGCCGAAAGCGAGATGGTGCCCGTCGAAGCCGCTGTCGGTCGGGTGTTGAGCAGCCCCACCGTCGGTTGCCCGCCTGCGGTACCGATTGTTATGTGCGGCGAGCGGATTGACCGCGAAGCTGCTGATCGTTTCGCTTATTATGGCATCGATACCTGCAGCGTCGTAAAAGAATAAAAAGAAAAGCGTGTGTTCATAGTGAACACACGCTTTTTGCTGTCTGTCAGAAATAACGCACCAGCGATACCACGCGGCCGAGCACGACAACTTCGTCGACAATGATCGGTTCAAAGGCGTCGTTTTCGGGCTGCAAGCGGATATAGCCGTTCTCCATAAAGATGCGCTTGACCGTAGCCTCATCGCCGAGGAGCGCCACCACAATGTCGCCGTTTTCGGCAACAGGGGTGCGGTGCACGATCACCACATCGCGGTCGAGGATGCCCGCATTCATCATACTCATGCCCTGCACACGCAGCGCAAACAATTCGCTTGCGGGATAGCCGCCGCCCGAATAGGGGACATAATCCTCCACATTTTCCACCGCCAGAATCGGCAAACCTGCCGTGACCTTACCGACAAGCGGAACGCGCGTGACGTTTTCGCCGGGCAATTTGATGGCGCGGTTGAGACCGCTTTGACGGGAAATATAGCCTTCATCCTCCAGCAGTTTCAAATAGCCGTGCACCGTCGAGGTGGACTTAATACCCGCTGCCGTGCAGATCTCGCGCACGGTAGGCGGCAAGCCTTCCTGCGCGCGTTCACGCAAAAATTCCAGCACTTTTTGTTGTTTGGCGTTAAGCGGTTTCATAAAACAAATCGGCCTCCTTTACCGGTCGGTTGCATAAATTTTCCAAAAAGTCCAAAACAAACACTTGTTCTGCTCTCAGTATAGCACACCTTTTTTGAAAAAGCAAACATTTGTTTGTATTTTTTGCAACTTTTTTGCATATTTTTCGCCGAAAGCGGCATACTGACCGTGTAAACATCATAATCCTAAAAGGAGATCGACGATATGGCACGGACAACGCGGCAAAAAAACAGCAACACATCGAAAGCGAAACGCGCAGTAGGGAAGGGCTTTTTCATCGCGCTGTGCTTGTGTCTGGTGGCGGTGGGCGGCATGGCGGTATCCACCTTTTCGGATTCGCTGTCCTTGAGCGGCGAGCCGTCGCCGACCTACACCACGCCGCCTACTGTCACAACCACATCCGCCTCTCCCGCTGCGGCACATACCGCAACAACGATTACCACAACGGTCGTCACCACGACAACCACCGTCAAAGAAAGCGCGCTCTTCGTGCTGCCGTTGAGCAACCGCGTGTTGGCACCGTTCAGCGAAACGCCTGTCTATTCCGAAACCATGGCGGATTATCGTCCTCACAGCGGCATTGACTTTGCGGGCGAGGAAGGGCAAGCGGTGCGTGCACTGGCGGACGGCACCGTTATCGCGGTGGCAAAGGATGCGTTGTGGGGAACATCGCTCACGCTGTCGCACGGCGGCGATATTCTTTCGGTGTATCGCGGGATCGATCCGACGGTCAGCGAAGGGGATACGGTAGCGGTCGGCGATGAGATCGGCTTTGTGGATACTGCCCCTTGCGAAAAAGCGCTGGGAGCGCATCTGCATCTTGAACTGTACCGCGGAGAAACGGCGGTCGACCCGACCACGCTGCTCAGCGGGCAGCTGACATCCAAACAATCGTGACAGCATGCCCTCGGAAACGGCGAAAGCCGGCGGTCAGAAGGGCATAAAAAGAGAGCGGCAAGCCTGTCGCTCTCTTTTTATATGCAAAACGTGACAATTTTTTGCCGTTTCCTACTTTATTTTTCGGTAATTATGTGCTATAATTTATAGGATAATGTAGGAGGGAAAGAACAATGGCGCATTTTTGTTGCTCTGTGTGCGGCGGGCGTTTGACAGACGACGAGAAAACGCGTTCCTGCGAGCGCGGGCATCGTTTCGATAAAGCGCGCGGCGGCTATGTCAACCTCCTGCGTTCGCAAGCGTCCAAAGCAAAACGCCACGGCGACGATAAACGCATGCTGCTTGCCCGTCGTGCGTTTCTGGACAGCGGTGCCTATGCGCCGCTGTGTGATTGCCTGTGTGAAACGGTGCGCGCGCATCTCGGGAAAGGCGGCGTGTTGCTTGACGCGGGCTGCGGCGAAGGGTATTATACCGCCGCGTTGCAGCAAAGCTGCCCGAAGGTATCGCTGCTTGGCATCGACATATCCAAAGATGCAGTGCATATGACCGCAGCGCGCGCCAAGGGCGCAGAGCTGGCGGTGGCAAGCCTCTTTTCGTTGCCGCTTGCCGAAAACAGCTGTGACGGCATTGTCAGTGTGTTTGCGCCTTGCGCGGACGCGGAGTTTGCGCGGGTGCTGAAAAAGGGCGGCGTGCTGGTGCGCGTCATTCCTACCGAGCGGCATCTGTTCGGGCTCAAGGCGGCAATTTATGAGGTTCCGCGCCTCAATAAACCCGAGAAAACCGAGGTGGCGGTTTTTGCGCTGCGTCATCGCGAGGAGATCGCGTGGACATTGCGGCTGCAAACCGCCGATGAGATACGGCATTTGTTTGAGATGACGCCGTATTTCTACAAAACGGGAAAAGACGACCAAGAGCGTCTGCTCTCTCGTGCTTATTTGGAAACCGAGGTTGCGTTTGCGATCGTGACCTATGAAAAAATATAACATTAAGGATGTGTGCCCTATGAAGCAATTTACTGTAGCCATTATCGGTGTCGGCTCTCGCGGCGGCGAAACCTATGCTATGTACCAAAAGAAATTCCCCGAGCGTATGAAAATCGTTGCGATCGCCGAGCCGCGTGAGGATCACCGCGAGCTTGCCAAGCGCCTGTGGGATCTTACCGATGAGCAATGCTTTGTGGATGCGGATTCGCTGCTTGCGCAGCCCAAGCTTGCGGATGTGTGCATCATCGCAACCCCCGATGATACCCATGTGGAGATCGCCATCAAAGTGCTGGATCTCGGCTATCATCTGCTGCTTGAAAAACCGATCTCGCCCGTGAAGGAAGAGGTCATTGCGCTGCGTGATAAGGTCAACGAAACGGGCCTCACCGTTGCGGTTTGCCATGTCCTGCGCTACACCGTGTTCTACAGCGAGCTCAAGCGTTTGATTGACAGCGGTGCGATCGGCGAGGTGGTCAACTTCCAGGCGATCGAGCAGGTCGGCTTCTGGCATCAGGCTCACAGCTTTGTGCGCGGCAACTGGCGCACCGGCACGCCCATGATTCTGCAAAAATGCTGCCACGA
>JAZURB010000305.1:0-2636 GCA_045605945.1 Acutalibacteraceae bacterium | reverse complement strand
ATTGCGATGAAGCCGCGTTACGAATTGATCCCCGAATGGGAGTTTTATGCCGCTGCAGCGGAAACCGAGTATTTACAGTGTACCGAGGAAGGACTCGATATCGAAACCTATCAAGCGCTGTTCGATGCCGCCTATAGATTGCCGCAAAACGAGGTTAAATACAAAATCGGCGACGCGCTGTTTGCCGCTGTGCAAAACGCGCCGCGTAAAGCCGACTATCCTTACAACGAGCCGTCGGAGCTTGCCGCCGTGCAGGCACTGCGAAAGCCGTTCCCTCTCCCCGATAGCGCGTTGCCGAGCCGCGATGTGTTGCGCGATAAAATTCACGGTGCATGGATGGGGCGTATCTGCGGATGTATGCTCGGCAAATCCGTGGAAGGTATCCGCACGCATGAGCTGCATCCGTTTTTGAAGGAGACCGACAATTTCCCGATGCACCGCTACATCCGCCACGACGAGATCACCGCCGCACATCGCGCGAAATACCGCTTCCCCTTTGATGAACGCATCTACGCCGATCAAATCGACGGTATGCCGCCCGACGATGACACCAACTATACCGTCATGGCGCAGCGATTGATCGATACCTGCGGTCGTGATTTTACGCCGCTCGATGTGTTGCAGGCTTGGACGTATGCCCAGCGCAGAACTTCATTTTGCACCGCTGAGCGCATGGCTTATGTTAACTATATGAAGGGGCTTGTGCCGCCCGAGTCCGCCACCTATCAAAACCCCTACCGCGAATGGATCGGCGCGCAGATTCGCGCGGATTATTACGGGTATATCAACCCCGCCGACCCCGAAGCTGCCGCGGATATGGCATTTCGCGACGCCTCGGTTTCTCACACCAAAAACGGCATTTACGGCGCGATGTTTGTTGCGGCAATGTTAGCGGTCGCTGCCGTTACCGACGATATCGAAACGATCATCGAGGCGGGACTTGCGCAAATCCCCGCTACCTCACGCCTTTATGAAAGCATACAGCGTGTGCTCGCCGATTACCGCGGCGGTATCAATGAGCAAGCGTGGTTTGCGTCACTCCACGAGCAGTATAATGAAAAATATGGGCATTACTGGGCACACACCATTCCCAATGCCATGATCGTGGTTGCCGCGCTTCTATACGGCAAGGATGACTACAGCCGCTCGATCTGCATCGCTGTCGAAAACGGCTACGACACCGATTGCAACGCCGCTACGGTCGGCTCAATCCTCGGCATGCGCGGTGGCAGCCGTTGCATTGACGATGCATGGTCTACTCCTATCGGCGATACCCTGCGCACCACACTCACCAATTTGTCGGTTTTGAGCATCCGTGAATTGATTGATAAAACAATGACGCATATACGCTGACAAAGCGCCGCTTGACAACGAATTACGATATACTTATAATAAAATATATACCCTATTGATTAAGGAGAGACTATTATGAAAAAACGGATAACACAAATTGCTGCTATGGTTATCGCTTTGACCTTGCTGCTGCTTTGCGTCGGCTGCGGCTCTTCCCCTGTCGATGATTTCATCGCCGCCGACCAAACGCCGACCGAGGACTATCGCTTAGAGATCAACGATGCCCGCATGGAAAAAGACAGCGAAGGCAACGATGTGATTCTTGTCACCTATATCCTGACCAATGTCAGCGACGAGCAAGCCGGCAATTTTATCATGGAAACCACACACGCCGCTTACCAAAACGGCACGCAGCTGGAAGAGGCTCATCTCTTGGAAGACCTCTCCTACAATCTCGCCGAGACACAAGTGAAAGATATCGCCATCGGCGAGACTGCCGTGGTCGAAGTTGCATACAAGCTGATTCTTTCCGGTGTCGATGTCGATGTGGAATTTTCCAGCCGCACCGGCGGTCAAAAATTGACCAAATCTTTTCTCGTCGCTTAAAACCGTATAAACAAACGCCTCGGCAAGTTGCCGAGGCGTTTACTCTTTTTATTTGTGATACAGCCGCTTGGTTTCGTACTGCGGCTCGCAGCTGACGCGGATACCGAGGCGGCGCAGCAGCATTTCGTCCTCCTCGCTGAGGATGACGGTGAAATGCGCCTCACTGCCCGACAAATTCACCAGTTGCTCCTTCGCCTGCAGGGCGATCGGGTTGGTGAGCGCCGACATGGTGAGTGCCATTAATACCTCATCGGTGTGCAGACGCGGGTTCTTATGCAACAAATAACGCGTTTTCAAATCGCAGATCGGTTCAAGCACCTGCGCTGAGATCAAATGGAAACGATCGTCAATGCCCGCTAACGCTTTGAGTGCGTTGAGAAGCAACGCCGATGCCGCGCCGAGCGTATCGGAGGTGCGACCCGTGATCACTCTGCCGTCAGGCAGCACCAGTGCGCCCGCAGGCGCTCCCGTGGTTTCCGCTTTGAGCAATGCTGCGGAAACGGCAGGGAAAATATCGGGCGTGACATCCGCTTGCTTCATCAGCAGTTCAAGCTTGCCGATCTCGGTATCGTCACCCGTGCCGCGCAAGCGCTTGACGCAAGCGGTATAATACCGACGCAGGATCTCCATGCGGGAGGCATGGCGGCAAACCTCATCATCCACAATGCAGTTGCCCGCCATGTTCACACCCATATCGGTGGGAGACTTGTAAGGGGAAGTCGGATCGGGGCCATGTC
>JAZURB010000304.1:0-5699 GCA_045605945.1 Acutalibacteraceae bacterium | reverse complement strand
CGATATTCAAAATCTCGGTGATGCCGGTGTCGAAAAGTGGAAAGCATAATAGCGTATAATAGTTTATACATAAAAGCCCTCGGTCATTTTGACCGAGGGCTTTATCGTTTATCCGAGAGCCAGCATGCGTTCGATGCAAGCGGTGGCTTTGGCGGCGGTATCGTCGTCAAGAACGATCTCCTCGCCGCCGATGCCCGCCACAGCGCGGTAGACATCATTTAAGGTTGTCAGGCGCATATCGGGGCAGATAAGCCGCGCCGATAGCGGGTAAAATCGCTTGTCGGGGCATTCGTATTGCAGGTGATCGAGAATATTGTTTTCCGTGCCGATGATAAATTCGCGGTGGTCGCTTTCTTTAGCGTATCGCATGATATCGGCGGTCGAGCCGAGATAATCCGCCTTCGCGCTCACTTCGGGCAAGCACTCGGGGTGGCAAAGCAACAATGCATTGGGGTGTGCCGCTTTGGCGGCGATCACCTCGTCGGCGGTGATCGCCGTATGTACGGGGCAGCCGCCTTTGAGCAAGGTGATGTTTTTGTCGGGACATTGTGTCGCCACATATTGTCCGAGGTTACAGTCGGGGATAAACAAAATGTCCTTTTCGGGCATATTTTTCACGATCTTAACCGCTGACGAGGAGGTGACGCACACATCGCACACCGTTTTCAGATCGGTGGTCGTGTTAATATACGCTACCACGGCATGATCGGGATGCGCTTTGCGCCATGCCGCAATCTCGTCCTTGGTCATTTGCTCCGCCATCGGGCAACCTGCCGAAGGGTGGGAGAGAAGCACCGTTTTTTCGGGGGAAAGCAGCTTTGCGGTTTCTGCCATAAAACGCACGCCGCACATCAGCAGCGTTTTTTGCGGCATGGATGCTGCCAGCTTACTCAGTTGAAACGAATCTCCCGTCAGATCGGCAATCTCCAAAATATCGTGAGTCTGATAACTGTGCGCCAGAATGCACACATCGCGTTCTTTTTTCAGTCGCAGGATCTCCTGCTGTAAGGCGTTCATCGTTTGCATAGGTATTCCTCCGATTGAATAGTGCCGCCGCCCACAACGGTATCACCGTCGTAAAATACAACCGCTTGTCCTGCCGTTACGGCGCGCTGCGGTGTATCAAACCGCACCAGAAAGCTGTCGCTTTCGAGCGGGATAACGGTAGCGGGGGTCTCAGCTTGTTTGTAGCGTGTTTTTGCTGTCACACGAATGGGTGCAGTCACCATGTCTGTCGCGATCCAGTTGATATCCTTTGCCACCAGCGTATCGGTAAACAGCGAAGCATTATCGCCTAAGATCACGCGGTTGGTGGCTTTGTCTTTCTTGATCACATACAGCGGTTTTTCCGCAGCAATACCGAGTCCTTTGCGCTGTCCGATCGTATAGCGGTGAAGTCCCTTGTGTTGTCCGACAACACCGCCGTCCTCACGTACAAAGTTGCCGCACGGGCAGGAGCAGCCAAGCACATTTTCGAGAAATCCCGCATAATCGCCGTCGGGAACAAAGCAAATATCCTGGCTGTCGGGCTTGTCTGCATTAACAAACCCATGCGCCTCCGCCATAGCGCGAATATCGCTTTTATGCAACCCGCCGAGCGGCAGTAAGGTTTTCGCTAAAACCTCCTGCGACAGAGAATACAGCACATAGCTTTGATCTTTGCTGCTGTCAATCGCCTTCTTGATCAAATAGCGACCGCTGCCGCTGTCGTATTCAATGCGCGCATAATGCCCGGTGGCAATATGGGAATATCCCAGCTTTTCCGCTTCGTATGAAAACCGCGAAAACTTCAAATAGCGGTTGCATTCGATGCACGGATTGGGCGTTTCACCGCGCATATAGCTTGCGGCAAAGCGGTCGATCACATCACGGCGAAACTCGTCAAACAAATCGAATACATAATGCCGAATGCCCAAACGCTCGCAAACGCAGCGTGCATCACGAACGGCATCGGCGGTACAGGCTGCCTTGGTGACGGTCGCGCCGATCATATCGTCGGTAATCAGGCGCATGGTGGCGCCGTCGGTATCAAAGCCTTGCTCCTTGAGAAGCAGTGCTGCTGCAGCGCTGTCCACGCCGCCGCTCATCGCGGTTAATACACGCATTGCCACCATACCTCCTTTTTTGAATACTGTGTTAAGTTTACACGCTTTTGCTGTCTTTGTCAACAGTAGCGCTGTTCCAATCGCCGAAGCGCCGCGCTGAACGGATCATCTGTTTCATTGGTATAGACATCGATAACCCGATGCACGGGAATGCGCACGATGAGCGGTGTAAATCGACATAGCATACGCACCGATTGGATTGCTTGCGGATTGCCGAGTGTGCAGGCGATTTCAGCAATTGTGCGCGTTTCACCGTAAGGAACGGCGCAAATGCTTGCGTAGAGTTCGCGGATGAAAGGAGGCTGATCTGCGGGGATCGGAAAGGTGAGCATACGGTCTTTTCCGTCAAAATAACGGGATAGCTGCATAGCGGCTTCCGAAAGCAACGGCAGCTTGTCGCAACGGTACACGCCGATCGCAGGCGGCTTTTTGCAACCGATGCGTACGATTGCATCGGCGCGCGCGGTAATGTACAGCGTTTGCGGTGCGCCGACGATGCGTGTGTATTGTTCTTTTGCCATAACCTCAAGGCTCCTTTGTGCATATCTTGATAGTGCTGTTGAAAACGCAAGTGCGTTTTGGATTAGGATGCATCAAATCGGGCAAACTATCACTGTAAATTTCAAAAAGGGTGTGAGCAATGTGAGGGTTCAACGCGGCGATATTTATTATGCGGATTTAAGCCCCGTGGTCGGGTCGGAACAAGGCGGGATGCGCCCTGTGCTTATTGTCCAAAACGATGTCGGCAATCGATTTTCTCCGACCGTGATTGCAGCCGCAATCACCAGTCAAAAAGATAAAGCGCCGCTGCCGACGCATATTCATGTGCATTCAGGGGATAACGGTCTGGCGAAGGATTCGGTTGTATTGCTCGAACAGATCCGTACATTGGATAAGCGTCGTTTGCGCGAGCACATGGGACATCTGGATGCGGTTTCTATGGGACAGGTCGATCGTGCGCTCGAGATCAGTTTCGGGCTTTATGACCCGCGGGTGCGGTAACGGAAAAGGCGTTCTCTTGACACGAGAACGCCTTTTCGCTATATTTAATACCGTATTCATGCAATCTTCACATGCTTTGTTTAAAATCGAAAAAGAGGAGGTGTGACGATTATGGCAAAAATTTTGGTCGTTGATGATGAAGCGCGGATTGTGGATTTGATTGAGAAATATGCGGTTTTTGCGGGGCACTCGGTAATTAAGGCATATGACGGAGAAACGGCTGTGGTGCATTGTAAGAATAAGACGATCGATTTGGTGATCCTCGATGTTATGATGCCGCTGATGGACGGCTTTACGGCGTGTCGGGAAATTCGAAAATTTTCCGATGTCCCCGTGCTGATGCTCACCGCTCGCGGCGAGGAATACGATCGTATCAACGGCTTTGAAATCGGCGCGGACGATTATCTTGTGAAACCGTTTTCGCCGCGTGAGTTGATGCTGCGTGTTGAAGCGATTTTGCGTCGTACAAATCCGCATAGGATAACCGCCGATGTGTTTACGTGTCAAGGCTTGGTAATTGATTTTTCGTCGTATATTGTTGAGGTTGACGGTGAACGTCTTGATTTGCCGCCCAAGGAGCGAGGATTGCTGTTCTATCTTGTGCAAAATCGAAACATCGTGCTGACGCGTGAAAAGCTCCTTACGCATGTGTGGGGGTATGATTTTTGCGGTGACGACCGTACCTTGGACACCCATATAAAATTACTGCGTAAACGACTGGGCGCATACAGTGATTTTCTCGTCACCGTGAGAGGAGTGGGCTATCGCTTTGAAACGCCGTAAATTATCGGTTTATTCGCAAATTTCGCTGGTGTTTGTGATATTTACTGTTTCTGTTTTATTTTTAATGACACTGTTTCAAGTGCATTTTCTCGATGATGTCTATCGTGCGCTGAAAACGCATGCCGTGCGCAGAGCGGCAGAGGAGATCACGCTGACATATATCGACGGTGATTACGAAGAAGAAGTGAAATATTGGGGTACCAAAGAACACCTTTTTGTATGCATAGTTTCTGCCGACGGCGATAATTTGTCGGATGGGCAAAGCGGTAACGGGCCGATCGCTGATTTGCCGTCGTCACAGTTAAAACAGCTTTACCGCACCGTAGTTGAAAACGGCGGTGAGTATACGCTGTACAAGAAAATCACTTCGTCACCGCATAAAAACGAGCCTGCTGATAAATCTTTAAAGGATAAGCCTCGAAAAATACCCGACGGCAGCAAATCCCCCAAAAAAGACGGCAAAGAGTTTTCGGAGGATCTGCTGATTTGTGCGCGGGTCATTGAGGGCGCCGAAAATCCGTGCATGGCAGTGGTTGTCGGTGTCATCACGCCGCTTGAAACAACAAATGAGACGCTTGCTGTGCAAACGGCGATCGCGTCGATCTTTATAATTGCCTTTGCCTTTGCAACGGCACTTTTCACAGCGCGGCGTGTGGCGGTGCCGATCGTGCGAGTCAATGATGCAGCAACCCATCTGGCAAAGGGGGATTATAAATCTCCTGATACCGGCGGTTATCGCGAAATTGACCAGCTGTGCGACACCTTGGAGCAAACAGCGATCGATCTTAAGAAAAACGAAAAACTGCAACGCGAATTGATTGCGAATGTATCGCATGATCTGCGTACACCGCTCACCATGATCACCGGCTACGGAGAGGCAATTCGTGATCTACCCGGTGAAAATTCGGCAGAAAATATCCAAGTCGTTATCGATGAAGCGGAGCGCCTGACTCACCTGGTCAACGATCTGCTGGATTTGTCTCGCTTGCAGGCCGGTGCCGAGCGCCTGGATACATCCGTGTTGGACATTACGCAAGAATTGGAAACAACCGTAGAGCGTTGTCGTCGTATGGTGGAGTATACCGGGTACACGATTACTTTGGAAACCGATCGCCGTGTGTCGGTTAAGGCGGATGAAATCCGCTTGCAACAAATTATTTACAATTTGCTCGGTAATGCGCTGCGATTTACCGGTGAGAATAAAACCGTTGTCGTGACACAAGCGGTTGTTGATAATACGGTGCGGTTGTCGTTTACGGACAGCGGCAAGGGGATTTCTCCCGAAGAGCTTGACAATATCTGGAATCGCTATTATCAAGTGCACAGCGGTGATGCTGCCGATACGGCGATGCATTCGGGTCTCGGCTTATCCATCGTGTATAATCTGGTCAAACTCCACGGCGGTGAATGCGGTGTGGAAAGCACGGTGGGCGAGGGGACTACTTTTTGGTTTACCCTGCCGATCGTCGAAGAATAAGTATATCGGGATAAGGCGTGCTGCCTTATCCCGATTATTGCTTATATGACGGCGGTTGGCTTTTGTCGTATTTTTGCAGCTCGGCCGTATAAAACAGCAGCGCATCTTGGATGTTTTTCTTGTGGGCGGCATCCGTTGCTTTGTGCCATTCTGTCGACAAATGCAAAATATGCTGTAAAAGATATTGCCGTGTTGTCATGCTAAACCACCTCGCCCACAAAGTATGTGTGAAAACAACAGAAGTATACACAAAAATTTTATTGACAACCATGCAAATACTGCTATAATATGTTCTTGAAATCTACTCGAAAGGGTGTTGTGAAGTCGGAGGC
>JAZURB010000303.1:0-2877 GCA_045605945.1 Acutalibacteraceae bacterium | reverse complement strand
CTGGATGAAAACGGCATTCCTGCCACCGCCGAAGGGCGCGTGGCGATCGCCGAGAAGATTTTGGATGTTGCCGCATCCTACGGTATTGCGAAAAAGGACATCGTGTTCGACACGCTTGCCATGACCATCAGCGCGGACACTTCCGCCGCAAAAGCGACACTTTCATCGCTGCGCACGATCAAGCATACACTCGGTTGCCACACCTCGCTGGGCGTATCGAATGTGTCGTTCGGCTTGCCGTGTCGTGATGCGGTGAACAGCACCTTTTTTGCGCTGGCGCTTGCCAACGGTCTGTCGGCGGCAATCATGAATCCCTATGCCGCCGATATGATGAAGGTGTATTATGCTTATAACGCACTTGCCGATCTCGATACCAACTGCGAAGCGTACATTGCCGCATCTGCGCAGTTCCCGACCGCAACGGCAACAACGCCTGCGGCCGCCGCGACGACAGCTGCCGATCCCTCTTCGGAACTGCAAAAGGCAATTTTGAAAGGCTTTAAAGACAAAGCGGGTGACCTGACAGCAGCGCTCCTGCAAACAACCGCGCCGCTGGATATCGTCAACGCCGAGATCATCCCCGCGCTCAACACCGTCGGCGTCGGTTTCGAAAATAAAACCGTGTATCTGCCGCAGCTGCTTATGAGTGCCGAAGCGGCAAAAAGTGCGTTCGAAAGTATCAAAGCTTTTGTGGCGGCGACCAACGAAAAGGTTGCTTCCAAGGGGATTTTTGTGCTTGCCACGGTACACGGTGATATTCACGATATCGGCAAAAACATCGTCAAGCTGTTGCTGGAAAACTACGGTTTCACCGTTGTTGATCTCGGGAAGGATGTGCCGCCCGAAACGGTCGTCGAAGCGGTGGAGAAGCATCATGCGCCGCTGTGCGGTTTGTCGGCGCTCATGACAACGACTGTCCCCGCTATGGAAGAGACCATCCGCTTGCTCAAATCCCGCGCACCGTGGTGCAAAACGGTGGTGGGCGGCGCGGTGCTCAACCGCGATTATGCCGATAAGATCGGCGCGGATTGTTATGCGAAGGACGCCATGGACACCGTGCGTTATGCGCAGACGATCGTTGATTGATATATATGGTATATTGTATTTGACAGTATAAAAGAATATATGGTATAATTTTAAAAAGAACTATAAGGAATTTATCCGATTTTGGTTGTATAAATAACAGCTACTGTAGAGAAGAGAGGGAAAGTGTATGAAGCGCGATGTAATTTCCGTGATCGTGCCTTGCTATAACGAGCAAGAGGTGTTGCCGCTGTTTTATGACGAGGTGACCAAATGGGCGGCTGAAATCGATGCCGATTTTGAGTTTGTGTTCGTCGATGACGGCTCGAAGGATAACACCATTCATATCCTGCGCGAATTTGCCGCGAAGGATGATCGCGTGGTTTACGATTCCTTTTCGCGCAACTTCGGCAAGGAAGCGGGCATCTATGCGGGTCTTTGCCACGCAAGCGGCGACTACTGTGTCATCATGGACGCGGATCTGCAAGATCCGCCCTCGCTGTTGCCCGAAATGTACCGTTCGATCAAAGAAGAGGGCTATGATTCGGTTGCGACCTGCCGCGACACGCGCAAAGGCGAGCCGCCGATTCGTTCCATGTTTGCCAAGCTGTTTTATAAAATTATCAACAAAATCTCCGAAGCCGATATCAAAGACGGCGCGCGCGATTTTCGCATGATGTCGCGCCGCATGGTGGATGCCATTGTCGGTATGGGCGAGTACAATCGCTTCTCCAAAGGCATCTTCGGCTGGGTCGGTTTCAAAACGAAATGGATCCCCTATCAAAATATAGAACGCGCCGCAGGAACGACGAAATGGTCGTTCTGGAAGCTGTTTAAATATTCGCTCGACGGCATCATCAACTTCTCTTCCGCGCCGCTCAATCTCTCGTCGTGGGTCGGCATCTTTTTCTGTGTGCTGTCGCTGGCGGTCACGCTGTTTTTCTTCGTTCGCCGTTTGGCGTTTGGCGATCCCGTTGAGGGATGGGCTTCGACTGCGTGCTTGATCACCTTTATCGGCGGCGTGCAGCTGTTCTGCGTCGGTGTGCTTGGGCAGTACATTGCGCGCATGTATCTGGAAAGCAAAGGTCGCCCGAAATTTATTGTGCGCGAGACCAACCGTCCCGAAAAGGACGAGAGAAAGGATTCGTAATGGAAGATAAGAATTTGGATTTGGAAGAATGGGGCGCTGTCGCGGACGAGCTCGACGAAATGTATGTCAGCGGCGAGACCGTCGATATACCGTCGGTAGCAGCACCGCCCGTTACGGACGATGAACTCGTCGCATTCGAGGAAGCCCCGATCTATGACGGCTCCTTCATACCGGATGATACTGCTGCGGATGATGATGCGATCGGCATGCCCGTCGGCGCCGAAGCGGCACCCGTTATGCGCCGTAGTCTGCGCGAGGCAGCAAAGGCGTTTTGGGAAACGATCAACGATCCGGCGTCGCCGTATTTTCTGCAATATATCGTGGCAACATTGGTGGTCGCATTTTTGGCGATCTCGGCGGTGTTCACAAAGTTCAGCGATCATTCCTATAAGGATTTGACCTATGTTACCGAGTTTAAAACCGCCGCGTTTGCCTTGTTCATCGTGTTAGCGGCGATCGTGCTGTTTGCAATGCAAAAAACGGTGTTTTCACCGAAAAAGGTGCTTCCGATCGCAACGGTGCTGTCCGTCACCGCGTTTTGCTTTGTGCTGCAGGACGGCGGCGGTCGCAACATTTGGCTGGCGGTCGGTATCGCGGTCATGTGCTTGCTGTTTTGCACCTGGATCTTCAAAACCTTCAAAGATCCGTTTTCGGAAATCAAAATAAACTTCACGGTCGTGAAGATTTTGGTCACGGCGCTGTTC
>JAZURB010000302.1:0-8318 GCA_045605945.1 Acutalibacteraceae bacterium | reverse complement strand
TACAAGAATGCACGCAAGAGCTTTTACCGCGAAATGGCGATCTTCCATTCGGGCATGGAGTTTTTCACCACGCTGTTCCAAATCGCGGTCATTGCGCTGGGTGGTTATCTTATCATGCGCGACGGCATGGAGTTGGTCGATTTGCTGACCTTCTCGCTGTATGTCAGCACCTTTTTAGCGCCCATTCGCCGTCTTGCCAACTTTGCCGAGCAATATTCGGTGGGTATGGCGGGCTTCAAACGCTTTATGGAGCTGCTCGCCGTCGATCCCGAGATCGCCGACCGCGAAAACGCGGTGGAGCTTTCGAGTGTGAAGGGCGATGTGTGCTACCGCGATGTGACCTTTTCTTACAATGACGGCGACGCGGTGCTGGAAAACCTGTCGCTCACCGTTCCCGCGGGCAAAACGCTCGCGCTTGTCGGCCCGTCGGGCGGCGGCAAAACAACGCTTTGCCATCTGCTGCCGCGGTTTTACGAAGCGGACGAAGGTACGATCACGCTTGACGGCATCGATGTGCGCGATGTGACCATGCGCTCGCTGCGTCAAACGGTCGGCATTGTGCAGCAGGATGTGCTGTTGTTTGCCGATACGGTGCGCGAGAATATTCGCTACGGTCGCCTCGATGCCACCGATGAAGAGGTGGAAGCTGCTGCCCGCATGGCGGAGATCCACGAGGATATTATGCAGATGCCCGAGGGTTACGACACTTATGTCGGTGAGCGCGGCTTGCGCCTGTCGGGCGGACAAAAGCAGCGCATTTCGATCGCGCGCATTTTTCTTAAAAATCCCGCGGTGCTGATTTTGGATGAAGCGACTTCCGCGCTTGATACCGTGACCGAAGCGAAGATCCAAGCGGGTTTTGAGCGCCTTGCCGAAAACCGCACGACGCTGGTCATCGCGCACCGCTTATCCACCATTCGCCATGCCGATACGATTGCTTATATTGACAGCGAGGGTATCCGCGAGCAAGGCACTCACGATGAATTGATGGCGCAAAACGGGCTGTATGCCGCGCTTTACAACGCTATTTCCGATTAAATCCAGAAAAGGGGAGAGGTCCTCATGAAACGCGAATACGATGTATTGATCGTCGGTACAGGTGTGGCGGGTGTGTATGCCGCGCTGAATTTTGAACCGTCGGTCAATGTGCTGGTGATCTCCAAACGCGAATTAACGCTGTGCAACAGTTTTCTCGCGCAAGGCGGTGTGGCGGCGGTCGTGGATAAAGAAAACGACGATTATCGCTTGCATATTGCCGACACGCTCATCGCGGGCGGTTATCAAAACGATCTGCATTCGCTGCAGATCCTCGTCAATGAAGGTCCCGAGGATGTGCTGCGCCTGATGAAGCACATGGATGTCGATTTTGACCGTGTGGGCGACCAAGTACAGATGACGCTGGAGGGCGGTCACTCCCGCCGCCGCATCCTGCATCACAAGGATTCGACGGGTCGCGAAATGACCGAAAAGCTCATCGCTACGGCGAAAAAGCGCGATAACATCACCTTCATGGAAAACACCCAGCTTTGCTCGCTCACCCCGTGTGACGGCGGCTTCTGGGCGCTGCTGCTGGAAAATGAGCAGCCCGTGCAGGTGGCGTGCTCCTACTGTGTGCTGTGCACCGGTGGTATCGGTCGTGTCTATTCGTATACGACAAACTCCGCCATTGCGACGGGTGACGGCATCACGCTGGCGCATGAGTTGGGCGCGAAAATTAAAAACCTGCATCTCGTGCAGTTCCACCCGACGGCGTTTGCCGCCGAGCAGGGACGCGAGCGCTTTCTTATTTCCGAAGCGGTGCGCGGCGAAGGCGCAAAGCTGCTCAATGCCGCCGAAGAGGAATTTATGCATCGCTATGATGAGCGCGGCGCACTTGCCCCGCGTGATGTGGTGTCGAAGTGCATTGTGAAGGAAGCCGCGCGCCAAGGCAGCGAGAAGTTCTATCTTGATATCCGCTATAAGGGCGAGGAGTTCATCAAGGATCATTTCCCGATGATTTATTCCCGCTGTCTCGAAGAAGGGGTCGACATGACCAAAGACCTCATCCCCGTGTTCCCGTGTCAGCACTATCTCATGGGCGGCATCGATGTGGGTATCTTCAGCGAAACTTCGGTGGATCGCTTATATGCGGCGGGCGAATGTGCGCACACGGGTGTGCACGGCGCGAACCGTTTGGCGAGCAACTCGCTGCTTGAAGCGCTCGTGTTCTCGCGTCGCGCAACCTACGATATCGCGCGTCGCATGCGCCATGAGCAAAGCGGCGTCACCGTGCCGCCTCCCGCGATTCCGTGCGGCGATAAGGAGCTGCCGCACGGCTACCGCACCACCATTCGCGAGATTATGCAAAAGGCATGGTTCGTTGTTCCCGATTTGGAGGAAGCGCGCAAGGGATTGCGCGTCGTCTCGGATATTTTGCACGATCTGTGCGTCGGCGGTTATCGTCTGTCGAACGACTATATCGAAGCGAAGAGTCTCGCGACCGTGTGTTGCATTATTTTGAAAGAATTGCTTGAAGAGTGATAAAAAGCACCGCTGACCGTGTCGGTCGGCGGTGCTTTTTGTTTTTCTGCCTTTAGGTGTGAAATAAACCCCCGGTTCTACCGGGGGAGCAATAACGAAGCGGAGCAAACCCTTGCCTCCCCTTGCAGGGGAGGTGGATTTCGGCGCAGCCGAAAGACGGAGGGGTAGTCAAGGCATTTCTCTCCCTCAGTCAAAACCTGCGGTTTTGCCAGTTCCCTCGTCAGAGGGAGCCAAGAACAGATTGATCCATTTTCCCCTTGACAAATAAAAATTCCCGTGCTATACTGCAACTGTACTAGCGTGAATAGTACAGTTAACACAGCTTATGAAAGGAGCGATCTTCCGTGTTTTTTATCGATCCGATGTCCCGCACTCCGATCTATGAACAGCTCACCGCGCAAACGGAAAAGTTGTTGATGCTCGGCGTGATCGAAGCGGGTTATCAAATGCCGTCGGTACGATCGCTGTCCTGCACGCTGTCCATCAACCCCAACACCGTGCAGAAGGCATATAACGATCTGTGCTCGCGCGGGGTGCTCGTGTCTGTTCCCGGCAAAGGCTGCTTCGTTGCCGAAGGGGCGGTTGCGCTGCTCAAGGCGCAAAGCCGCGCGCGGCTTTCGGCGTTTGAGGAACTGGTGCGCGAGTTGAAGCTCGCCGGTATTGAAAAAACCGATTTGACGGCAATTGTTGACGATCTGTATGTTGAAAGGAGTGAGGGCGATGCTGCAAGCAACGCATCTGACAAAGCGCTTTGACGGCTTTACGGCGCTTTCCGACATTTCCTGTACCGTGCCCGACGGCTGCATTTACGGGCTCGTCGGCTCGAACGGCGCGGGCAAATTCACCTTTTTGCGCACGGTGTGCGGTATCTATAAGGCGGATGAGGGCACGGTGACATTCGACGGTGCCCCGATTTACGATAACCCCGCCGCCAAGGCGCAAATGGTGTTTGTGCCCGACGATTTGTATTTCCTGCACGGTGCGGATACGGCGCGCATGGCAGCGCTGTATCGTGCGGTGTATCCGACATTTGACGATGAACGCTATCGTTCGTTGCTTAATTTGTTCCGCTTGCCTGAGAAAAAGGCAATCAGTACCTTCTCGAAAGGCATGCGCCGCTTAACGGCGACAGCGCTCGCACTTGCGTGTCAGCCGAAGCTGGTGCTGTTCGATGAGACGATGGACGGTCTTGACCCCGTGATGCGTCATATCGTCAAAAGCGTGATTGCCGATGATGTGGTCGCCAGGGGTACTTCGGCGGTGGTGGTATCGCACTCACTGCGTGAGCTGGAGGATTTGTGCGATCAGCTGGCGCTCCTTCACCAGGGCGGTATCGTGCTTGAGCAGGATATCAACGATTTGAAAACGGCGGTGTTCAAGGTGCAGGTTGCCTTTGCCGATGAATTCGACCGTTCGTGTTTCGAAGGGCTCGACATCGTGCATTACAGCCAGCAAGGACGCGTTGCCAACCTCATCATCAACGGCGACCGCGAGGAAATGCACGCGCGCCTCGCGGCACTTGATCCGCTGCTGCTTGAGGTGCTGCCGCTCACGCTCGAAGAAGTGTTTACCTATGAACTCCAAGCGCGGAATTACGATTTCGCGACGCTGCTGGGAGGTGACAACGCATGAAAAAGTTAGGTATTCATCGCGGACTGTATGTTGAAAGCCTGCGCCGTCTGCGTCTGGCAACGATTTTGCTTGCCGCCATCCCGACGGCGATCATGGCAACGGTGTTGCTTGTCACCACCCTGGATTCCTACATGTATTTATCGTATGGAAATTTATATACCTTCAGCTACGATTCGTTTATCGAGATTTTTTGGCTCCTTCCCGCGCTGCCGTTTATCGCCCCTGTCATTCTGTCGGCGGTGCTGTATTCCCACCAAAACAAACGATGCGACAGCGATTTTTACCATAGCCTGCCGCTGACTAAGTGCGAATTGAGCGTGACATGGCTCGCGGCGATCGCCACGGCATCGGTGTTTGTGGTGCTCAGCTCGTCGCTGATGGTGTTCGGCATCGATTTGATCAATCCCGAGACCTATTTCGAATCGTGGAGTGCGGTGTTGCTGCCCGTGTTCGGCGCTTGCCTTGCGTCGCTGATGGTGACGACCGTGCTGTTTCTGTCATATCACATCAGCGGCAACACCGTGACGGCGCTGTTCGCGGCAGCGATTGTGGTGTTTGCGCCGCATTTGATCACGGCAGCATTTTCCACCGCGATTGCCGAGCAGGTGTCGGTCGTGTCGGTGGAAACGCTCAACACCTTCCAATATGTCACGCTTTTCTGGTCGTATGACAGCGTGATCACCTGGCTTGTCACGATTGCTGTCACGGCGGTGTGTTTCCTTCTCGGCGTATTGGCGGCAAACCGCCGCCCGAGCGAAGTGGCGGGGCAGGCGGCGGTGTCCAAAGCGCTGCAAATTATCCTGCGTCTGTCGCTGTCCTTTGTGGTTTGCTTGCCGGCACTCCTCATCGTTCTTGAAGGCTGGTGGGCAGACGAGCTGATCGTGTGGGTGTGCTATGTGCTGGCGGTGGTCGTGTATATGCTCTTTGAGCTGTTCACCACCAAAAAAGCCAAAAATATGCTCAAATCCTTGCCGTGGCTCGGCGTACTCGCCGTCATGAATGTCGTGGCGATTTTGGCCGTAAATATGATGGTCAGTTCGATCAATAACTTCTGCCCGACAGCCGATGAGATCGACAGCGTATCGGTGACGAAGCTGGTTGAATTCCGTTATGATGAGAGCCTCAGTGATAACGCTTGTGTTTCGGCGACCATATTCCCGATTTATCAAACGATCTATAATAACAGCGATTGTGCCGATGTCAAGCTGACCGATGCCCGTTCCAAAAAAGTGGTGGAGGCGGCGCTGGAAAGCACGCTCGCATCCTTCAACGGTTATACCACCGAAGAATACGCCAGTTTTTATGACGCCTACGGCATACCGCCGTATAGGTTGAAAGATTATCGCATTGAGGTGGAGATCGACACGGGACTTGTCACCCGCACGCGCCTCATTTGGGTGACCAATTCCCAGTTGAAGAGGCTTCTCGGCGCGATCGACGAGATCGAACCGCTGCCGACGACCGATTATTACGGCAGCGAATTTAAGCCGAGAGTATAAAAAGGAGATGGAAAACCGTGAAAACAGCAAAACGCTTGTGTGCGCTGCTTTTGGCGCTTGGGTTGATGATGTCCCTGTTTGCGGGATGTGATTTGTTGCAATCGGATAGATTTCGTGCTTGCGATCATTTTAATGAGCTGGTCGCAAAAGGGCGGGAATTCACAAAGGACGAAGTCGTTGCTAAGGTTGGAGAACCGCGGTATTACGACGGTAAACAAGACGGTGTCGATTATATGGATCCGCAGGTCACGCAGTGGAACTATGAAGTGGCGGAATTCAGCGGATACCATTGGCGATTGTCGGTGTATTTCGACAGCGCCGGCAATGTGATCTCCTCCGAGTTTTACGCACCTCCCGGCGGATAAAGCGGCAGCAAGATACATTCGACTCCGTTTCGTCCGCGTCACCCTGAGCGAGGCGTAAGACGAGTCGAATGGGTCTCGGACGAAACTTCGCTCAGTATGACGCAGATTATGCGTAGGGAACAGATTTATCCGTTCCGATTTGAAGGCACGACACACAGGTCGTGCCCTACGGTGTGTGAGAAACCGTCGTAGGGGGCGGAACCTCGATGCACGCGGCGGTATCGTAGAGCGGGGGGCTCCCGACGCAAAATATATATCGCCAGTGTATTACCTTTTGCATGGCGAAGAAATCCCAAGGCTATATGAATATGAGCAAGAAACGGTATGCTTATTGAGATAAAGGCATCTTTAGTGCAGACAGTTGAAGAGGACCATGAAGAACAAATAAAAGGATTGATAACAGAATTACGATAAGCAAAGCAGGAGATGTTTGCTGGTGCATAACGGATATGGTCGAACAAACAGAAAGGACGGCGTTCTATGAAAGCGAAGATATGGATTGGTTGTAGCATTGGAGTTGTTTTACTGGTTGGCATTGCTTTCTTGGCAGACGGACTATATAAAACATGGTATAAGGGAGGTTTCATCGATAATGATTTAGAAACCTATTTGACAGGAAAAATGGTTCAGTATGAAGGCGGGGAGGAAGCGTTGCGCTTTTTCCCGAGCAGTGCAGAGGTTTCCGATAAAGCCTATTTTCATTATCAAGATAATCGAAGAAAGAATAATTTCTTGCATGAGTATTATTCCTTCTTTTTGTTGGATGTTCCTTATTCGTCTGAAGAATACTCCCTTGCAAAAGAGAAGATTGCCTCACCAAATACAGAAGCATACGAATTCAACGAGTATATGATAATACAAAAAGAATATACCGATACGGCTTGCAAAGCTGTTTTGGCAAATGATAGCACAAATACACTGCGGTATATTTTGTTTTACGGCGAGATGGACAGCGATACCACTATAGGCAGCTTGATAGCATGGAATGTTTCTGTTTGATGGGTTTGTTGGGCAAGAAGCGGCAATCACAACAGATTTATCCGTTCCGATTTGAAGGCACGACACACAGGTCGTGCCCTACGATATCGCGTCGGCTTTCCGTCTGATGCAAAACAGAATACAAAAAACGCCGACCTTCGCGGTCGGCGTTTTTTCATTCTTCTTTTAAACTTTCGAGCAATCTGGCGGCGGCGATGCGTTTGGCGTTTGCCTCAAGAGCCAGCGTCATTGCCAGCAGGTATTTTTCGGATTTCTCGGCATCCATGCCCTCCTCCACTGCAGCGGCAGCCTCCTGCATACAAGCAGTCTGCGCATCGGCAAAGGCGGCGTATAGCTCTTCGGTGGAATAGGTCTTTGCAAGTCCCGTCATCAGCTCGCGGATTTCGGGCAGGGTGAATTCCGCTTTGAGCATACACATGATCGACAGTGCGGTCAAATGCTCGCGCGTGTATTTTTTCTTCACGGGCGCGGGGATCACCTTATCCTTGACATAATTGTTGATCATGCTGGAGGTGAGCGGGCGATCCGCAGGCGCGGACACCACATCGTGATGGCGGTTCATCAGCGTGATGACCTGATCCATATACAACTCCAGTTCGGGCAGCGACACCCACGAAGCGGGGTGGGCGGCTTTGGCATCTTCAAGCCACTTTTCAAGCATACTATCACCTTCCTGTATGTTCTTATCCTACCACGAAGTGCGCAAATTGTCAAAGGGTGGGATACGGTGGCGGTGAAAATGAAAAAAATCCGAAAAAAGCAGTCATAACCCTTGCAAAACCGCAGAAAATAGAGTACAATTAGGAATTGGGACATTGTCTTTATTTTAACAATAAG
The DNA here is from genome assembly GCA_045605945.1 of Acutalibacteraceae bacterium. Classification (GTDB taxonomy): domain Bacteria; phylum Bacillota; class Clostridia; order Oscillospirales; family Acutalibacteraceae; genus RGIG1959. Next base: position 466 of record JAZURB010000302.1, on the reverse strand, counting down.
AAAGGATGTCATGTCAATGAATGCTATTAACAAGAAGACGGTCGACGATATCAATGTGAAAGGCCAAAATGTGCTGGTTCGCTGCGATTTCAACGTGCCGCTGAAAAACGGTGTTATCACCGACGAGAACCGCATCAACGCGGCTCTGCCCACCATCAAAAAGCTGATCGCTGACGGCGGTCGTGTGATCCTGTGCTCGCACCTCGGCAAGCCGAAGGGTGAGCCCAAGCCCGAGCTGTCGCTCGCTCCCGTGGCGGCGGCGCTGTCCGAGAAGCTCGGTCAAGAGGTTGTGTTCGCGGCGGACGACAATGTTGTCGGCGAGAACGCGAAGGCTGCTGTTGCGGCGATGAAGGACGGCGATGTCGTGTTGCTGCAGAACACCCGTTATCGCGCAGAAGAGACCAAGAACGGCGAGGCTTTCTCGGCGGAACTCGGCTCGCTGGCGGACATCTTTGTGAATGACGCT
>JAZURB010000301.1:0-1943 GCA_045605945.1 Acutalibacteraceae bacterium | reverse complement strand
CGACTTACACGCCGGGGATCATGCGGGAAATGCAATCGGCAAGCACCAGCGCGGGCAGCTCGCCGCCCGTCAGCACATAGTCGCCGATGGAGATCTGCTCGTCCACAAACGCATCGAGCACGCGTTCATCCACACCCTCGTAATGACCGCACAGGATGCAGATATGCTCCATTTGCGCGAGCTCTTTGGCGCGTGCTTGCGTGAGCGTGGCGCCCTGCGGGGACATATAGATCAGATGCGGGCGGTTGCCGCTTTGCTCGCACACGGCGCGAAAGCAATCCGCGATCGGTTGGGCATACATGATCATGCCTTGCCCGCCGCCGTAAGGATAATCGTCCACCTGTTTTTGCTTGTTTAAGGTATAGTCACGGATTTGGTGACAATGGAACTCCAGAATACCCTTTTTACGCGCACGACCGATGATACTTTCACTCAGCGTCGCCTCGCACATATCGGGAAACAGCGTTAAAAAATCAATCCTCATCGTCAAACAAGCCTCCGATAGGCGTGATGCGCACCTCGCCGCCGTCCACATCCACCTTCTTGACAATAAGCGGCACGGCAGGGATCAGCACCTCGCCCTTGGCGGTTTTGACATGATAGACGGGGTTGGCACCTGTTTGGCTGACATCACAAATCTCGCCGTAGCTCTCGCCGCTTTCATCGTCCACAACGGCAAGCCCCAGCAGATCGCGCACAAAATAGCGATCCTTGGGCAGCTTAAAATCCTTGCGATGTGCATACAGCATCTTGCCGCGCAGCGCCTGCGCATCCTCCACGGTAGTGACACCGTCGAGAATCATTAGGGCGATGTTTTTATGAACGCGCGCCTTGACTTTGATCGGCTGTTTGCCGTTTTCATCCCAATACAGGGTTTTCATCGTCGTTAATTGCGCAGCGCTGTCGCACCACGGTTGGACGCGCACTTCGCCGCGCACACCGTGCGTGCCGACGATTTCGCCTGCCTCCAAATACATTACCTTCGGCATCGTATCTCCTCCGTTGCTGATTAGCCGTGCATCCACGGCACCTCGGATTCGTGACGCATGGGGCGATGCATCAACGCATTCAGCGCCTCATACGGTTGTTTATTCTCATAACAAATGCGGAAGCATTGTTCGGTGATGGGCATTTCCACACCGACCTCGCAAGCAAGGCGATACGCCGCCTCCGCCGCAAAATAGCCTTCTACCGTACCGACCTCGGCAACCGCATCCTTGGGCGATTTGCCGCGACCGATGATAATACCCGCACGGCGGTTGCGCGAATGCATACTGCCGCAGGTGACGATCAAATCGCCCATGCCCGACAGTCCCGCAAAGGTTTCCGCACGCGCACCCATAGCCGAGCCAAGACGCGCGATTTCGGCAAGTCCGCGGGTCATCAGCGCCGCTTTGGCGTTATCACCCATGCCCAAACCATCCAAAATTCCCGCTGCGAGTGCGATGACATTCTTAAGTGCACCGCCGAGCTCCGCACCAACCACATCGTCCGTGACATAAATACGAAAACTGGTGTCATTCAAAAGACGTTGCGCTTCTTCGGCAGCAGCGATATCGTTCGACGCGCACACCACCGATGTCGGCACGGCGCGGGCGACCTCCTCCGCATGCGAAGGGCCGGACAGCACGACCACACGCGCATTCGGCAATTCTTCGGCGATCACCTTTGAAAAAGTGCGATGCGAATGATCCTCAAGTCCCTTGCTGGCATTAATAACAAGTGCTCCGTCGCGCACGATCCCCTGCAATTTGCGCGCAGTCTCACGCACGGCAAACGACGGTGTCGCCATAATAACCGCATCGGCATCGGCGACCGCCTGCAGATCGGTGGTCAGCTCAATGGACGGCGGCACCGGTACACCGGGAAGCAGCTTGCGATGCTCGCCATGGCGACGAATGCTATCGATCTCTTCGGCAAACGGCGACCACAGGCGCACAGTA
>JAZURB010000300.1:0-4052 GCA_045605945.1 Acutalibacteraceae bacterium | reverse complement strand
CCCCGAAGGGGCGGATGAGGTGTAACCGCCAGTTGTTTCGAGGGGGATTGGGAATCGTCGAGTGCATGATAAACTAAAAGTTCCCCCGTGATTGACAGGGGTATATTACAGTGGTATAATTTTTTTAAAAGGGGTGTTTTTATGAAAAGGGTATTTTGCTGTGTATTAGGAATCGTGTTACTATGTTTAAGTTTATGTTCATGCCAAACTAAACGCAGCCTTCTTGCTCACGACTATTATCAAGAAGAAGCCTTATTAAACAATATAATGCAAGCAATTGAAACAAATGATAGCGATGCCTTATTATCGGTGTTTTCTAAACAAGCGATAACAGAATCGCCGCAAATTGAAGCAGAGATTAAACAGTTTCTAAAGGACTTTCCGAATGGAAAGTTTACCTGGGAAAATCAAGCGGGAGGCAGCCGCGATTATGAGCATGGTGATGTTGTAATTGAAAAAATACATTCAAAATACGAAATATCTTTAAGCGACAATACCTATATTCTTTTATTGATTCGGTGGAATACAAACGATGATGTGACAGATTCTGAACTTCAGGATAAAATAGGAGTGTATACCATGCGAATGATCGACAGTGCTGACTATCAAGAGCAATTTGACTCATTATACGCTGCATCGTTGGAAATTCCGGGAGTGTATTACAAGCCTTCGCGGTTGTATTCGGAATAAATAATCGTTGTTGAAAAAAGAGGTTAATAAATGCGTTGCAAACGATCATTAGCCGCATACGCTGTGCTGTGCGGTATAAATCTTGTGGTTTTCCTGATGCATTTGTGCGGGGAATATATATTCGGGTCGGAAAGGATCAACGAATCTCTGTTTAATTTCAGCGATTGCTTCCTGGTGTATGTTCTTCCGATATATGCGGCGTTATATGGCGTGCTGTCGAATATTGTGCTTAGGTCTGTCATTCATCCCTCGCTGGCATTGCTTGTTGTCAGCGCAGGTATTTATCCGTTGATTTATTATTGTTGTCATCCCCAATCGTTCCCGCATTATAATTTATTGTTTATGATTGTTTCGGTTACTTGCTTTTTGATTTCGATTGTGTTTTCGTTGATTACTCTTGGGATTCGTTATGCGGTGCGTCGGATGAAGAACAAATCCGAATGAAGAGCTGTTGCGTGGAAATTTACATAAGGGGGAAACGGCGTGAAGTCGACTTTTTATAGAAAAGTTTGCGGGGAATCCACCATTACCGTGAATCTGCCCGCAAATCAGGTTATCGATAATCTCCGTCAACTAAGCGGTGAATGTCGATCGACCGATACAGAGGGGTGTGAGCTGCTTTTCAGTTGCTCACAAGATGGGCGAATAAGTATGTGTTCTTCAAGTTTAAGTAAGATTTGTATTCGCGGAACAGTGGAAGATAATAATGGTAAAACTGTGATAAAATTTTATGAGTTATACGATCATTCCAACGCGGTTACACGATGGGGACTTTTCGCACTGAACTCTTTATGGCTTGTTTTCTATTTTATATTCGATTTTAAATACTTTTGGCTCTTCTTGATTTGGTCGATATTACTTTTAGGAGCCATATTGGGAGTGGGCTTGAGCGAAAAACGGAACGCAACAATCGATCTTCCGATTATGAAAGAAGAACTCCTTCGTAAAATCGAGGCAGCAGAGAAGTGGGATAAATGATTTAAGGATAACAAGAAATCCCTATCACGGCGATTCGTGATAGGGATTTCTTGTTTTTCAATATCGATATCGTTTCCGATAAATAATGATCATGCTCAGTGTGAGAACTGCCGCCAATCCTTCTGCCACGACAACCGACAGCCACACGCCGTCGAGATCCAGCACCAGAGGCAACAATAACACCGACAGTACTTGCAGCGCCAGTGTGCGCACAAAGGATAACAATGCCGAAACAGCACCGTTATTCAGCGCTGTGAAGAACGCAGATCCGAAAATGTTCCAACCGACAAACAAATAGGATATAGCATATAATCGGAAAGCGTGTCGTGTGAGGATAAACAAATCGGCATCGTAACCCACAAAGATTTTGGATAGAGTCGGCGAAATAAAGAAGGCAAACACGCACAGCATCAGCGATGCGCATAGCACAAGCGTGGTGCTTAGCTTGCGTAGGTTTTTTAACTCGGCATGGTTTTGTGCGCCGAAATGGAAACTGATAATCGGTGCACAACCAATCGAAAAGCCAATGAAAAGACTCACAAAGAAAAAGCTGACATACATAATAACGCCGTATGCCGCAACGCCGTTTTCGCCGATCAAACGCATCAATTGGAAGTTGTATAAAATATTGACGATAGACATCGACAGATTGGTCATCATTTCGGACGAGCCGTTGGTGCATGCCTTCAAGAAAGACCTGCCGTCAAAGTGCAAGTTACCGAGCTTTAAGATGCTGTTTTTGCTAAACAGGAAGTACAGCAGCGGAATGCATCCGCCGACAAATTGACTGCTGATCGTTGCAACCGCTGCGCCGACAAGCCCCCAACGAAACCACGCTACAAACAATGCGTCGAGTATAATATTGGTGACACCGGCGATTAGTGTGATCGCAAGTCCGAATTGCGGCTTTTCCGCAGTGACAAGGAAACTTTGAAACTCGTTTTGCAGGATAAATGCGGTCGTACCCAGTATAAGAATACGCCCGTAGGTGACGCAGTGATCAAGCATTTCACCTTCCGCGCCGAGCAATGCTGCGATCGGACGCACGAAAATCACGCCAAGCACAGTCAGCACTACACCAAACCCAACCGAAACCCAAATCAGCATAGAGAAAACTCGATTGGCTTTTTCTCGGTTTCCTTCACCCAGCAAACGGGCGACCAGGGCACTTCCGCCTGTACCGATCATGAAACCGACGCCGCCGAGCAACATGCAAACCGGCATGATGAGATTGAGTGCGGCAAATGGGGTGGTGCCGACAAAATTGGAGACGAAAATGCCGTCGACCACACCGTAGATGGAGGTGAAAATCATCATGATCACCGACGGGAATGTGAATCGCAGCAGCTTTTTCAATGTAAAATGATCGGAAAGTTGAATGTTCATAGAAGCCTCTTGTTTAAAAATAAGATTCAGCGAAAATTACTATAGCATACCTTTGCCGAAAATGCTACCTAAAATAGAAAAAAGCGCCCAAGTTTGGGCGCTTTTTGATTATTCTTCGGTAGGCGGGGTGTCGTTCTTCGGGGCTGCGTTGTTAGCTTTACGCTTTTTTATATTGTGGCGAATGATCAAAAGAACGATTATGCCGACCACGGCAAAGGGAATAAGATAGGGAATGACGCTGATTGCAAATACAAACACCGCTTTCACGCCGCGCCACATGTCGGCAAAGTTAGCGCGAAGATTGGCGCCGATTTTTTGCCATGTGTTAAGTTCGGCGCCGACAACCGTGAATTCCACTTCGTCAATGTATAAGGTGACTGTAGAATAATCCACTAAGTTATCGTAAACGCGCAATTGCGAACGATACGATTCGATATCGGCGATAACATTTGTCAGCTTTTCGGTGATAGAAAGGATGTCGTCGATACTGGTGGCTTCGGCAAGAAGTCGCTCGAGTGTGGTCTTCTCGGTTTCCAGCGCCGACACGCGGCTTTGCATATCTACATATTGCAAAGTGACATCTTCGGTGCGGATTTCTTGACGCGTCACAACGCTGTTTTCAGACATAAATGCGGTGAAGGTGTCCGTGCTATCGGCGGGAATACGCAAGGTCATACTTGCATAACGAGTATTATTACTTTCCATAGTGCGACCGCTGATGCTGCTGGTTTCGATGTAACCCCCCAACGCATCGACTTGCGCGTAAACGCTTTTCATAAGCGCATCAAATTCTTTGGTTTGAACGGAAAGTTCGCGGTTTTCAATGATTTTTCGGGCACTGTCGGGTATAGTTCTGTTTACGTCGGTGCTGTCGACTGTGCCGGTTACATATGGAGATTCGGGCGCTGCGGCGTCATATTCATCAAAGCCCTTGTCAAATTGTTCGGTGAAGGTGTTTTCGATGTAACCGTTGTCGGAAATTGCACCGTCTGCGGCAC
>JAZURB010000299.1:0-3052 GCA_045605945.1 Acutalibacteraceae bacterium | reverse complement strand
CGCAACACCAACACCACCGCTTCGGCGATTGCTGAGAACCAGTTCGTCCTCTATGCCGGTAAGGGTACCGCTTACTATAGCATGCTTTGCGGCATTAAGGTCGATCAAGAGATCCAGATCTATGCGCAGGTTGCTAACTCCGATATGCGTGAGCAGTTCAAGAACGCTTACGGCATCACCTCCGCGACCTACCCGATCGTTGGCGGCGGTAAGTCTATCATCAGCCAAATCACCAGCGATCCCGACGGCTTGATCGATGCCCGTGCGCAGCGCACGGCGATCGGCTTCAAGGCTGATGGCTCCTATGTGCTTCTCACCGGTGAAGGCCGTAACGCCGACTCCAGCGCTTCCTGCACCGGTTTCACCCTGCATGAGCTTGCTCAGGTCTTCATCGACATGGGCTGTGTCGACGCAGTTGCGCTCGACGGCGGCGGATCGACTCAGATGGTTTACAACGGTGAGCGTGTGGATTGGAACGGTCGTAAAGTCGGCTCGTCCATTCTGTTCGTTGCGCGCAACAGCATGCAAGGCACTCCCGAGTGGCAGCGTCTGAACGACATGCTCTATAATGCGAAGACCTCTACGTATCCCGATGCGCAGCAGGAGATTGTCGATAAAGCAATCGCCCAGGCGGAAGCCGTTATGGCAGACACCACCTCCGCGCAGAAGTGTGATTATCAGCGTGCATTCCAAGACCTGCAGACCGCTATGGGTCTTGTGACCGATGTTATGCCCAAGACCTATCTGTCGCTCGATGCGAAGACTTGGGCTCCCGATTCGACCGCAAAGGCGTATAACGACGACAGCGGCAACCTGCTCATCGAAAACACCGACGGCAGATGGCCTTTCACCACGACGACCGTGGATATCTCTGTACCGCTCGACCATGTGCTTGAATACGATTTCACCGTGGCGGGATCCACTTCGTTCATGGTGAACGGCAGCGATCGCACCAAGCTGAACATGGTGTTTACTTCCAATGTTGACAGCGGTTCGGGCGACTTGGGCGCAGGTACCTATAAGGGTAAGATTACCGTCAGCGATATGATCAATAAGATGGTCGAGATGTCCCAGTTCTCGCAGAGCAAGGGTCTCATTCAAACGGCGGTTACCCGTAACGAGCTCATTAACGCCAACGGCGAATTCAGCATGAGCAGCCTCGGCATTTGCGCTGTTGGTGCTGCAGGCGCGGGCTCCCGTGTTACGATCCGCACCCTGACCTTCGGCTCGCCCTATAGCGGCGGCGATGTCGACGGCGATGGTTCTGTCAACTCCGGCGATGCGCGCTATGTCCTGCGCTACCTCGTGGGTGCTAAGACCCTCAACGCTGCACAGATGGCTTCTGCAGATATCAACAAAGACGGCGCGGTCACCACTGAAGATGCGCGTTACATGCTGCAAAAGCGCGTGGGTCTTGTCTGATCCCGTTAGCGGCTTGAATTACTGAATGTTTATGAAATCGGCGGTGATCATCCATCGGTGTTCACCGCCGATTTTCTGTAACCTGTTTTAAAGAGGTGTTTGAAAATGATGAAATGTTTGTCTGTTCTGCTTGCTGTTGTAACGCTGTGCGCGTCGCTGCTTGTGATGCCCGCCTCGGCAACAGCATCGCAAACAACATTCTCTCTGTCTTGCACCGAGGGCAATGTCGGCGACACGGTCACTGTGTCCGTGGATATTTCGGACGACTCGGGCTTCACTAACGCCACCGTCTATTTGCATTACAACGCTGAGGCGGTTGAGTTTGTGAAAGAAGGCGTCGGTGCTGTTGCGTCGGACAACAACGGCATGTTTATGGTCAATAATCTTCCCGCCGAAGGCTATGTCAAAGGCGGTTATATTGCGCTTTATCCCGCGATGGATGCCGGCACGCTTTTCACCTACAAATTCAAGGTGAAGGCGTATAAAGCGGCGGGCTTCTCGCTGTCGTTTGATGAATGCCAAGGCGAGGATGAAAACGGCAATATATTCGATTTGAATTATACCGCTACCACCTGCGTGCTGAACAAGGATGCTGGCGGCGCGGATAGTACCACAAAGCCGAATAACACCACCAAAGCGCCGACATCGTCGAAACCGACCACAACGAAGGCGGGCGGCGGCCAAGCGCAAACCACCACGACCGCTACTCCTGCAGCACCGACCACGACCGTGACGTATCCTACCGATACCAACGGCATCACACTTGCACCCTGGGTCGTTACCGAAACAGACGGCAGTGCTGCGACCGAAGCGGGTGGTGAGGTCATCACCATGGCGACGACAACGGTCGCTACCGATGTGGATGCTGCGGATGCGACAACTACTTCAACAGATGTTGCACCGATCGTGGAAAAATCCAATACGGTTGTATATATTGTTGTTGCAGCTTTATTGCTTGTCGCGGGCGGTGTTACCGCGGTAATGTTTGTCCTTCGCAAGAAGAAAAACAGCAACTAAATAAAAAAGACACGGTTCAGTTTGAACCGTGTCTTTTTTGCATTACATGTTAAATAATCGCCGCGCATTCTCCGCGGTGATATCGAGGATCTCGTCAGCGGTCATGCCGCGTTCGTCGGCAATCCGCTGAGCAACAAAGCGAATCTTTGTCGAATCGTTGCGCCGTCCGCGAAACGGTTCGGGACTCATATACGGTGCATCCGTTTCAAGAAGCAAACGATCCAGCGGGATCATCTGCGCCACCTCCACCGTCTTGCGGGCGTTTTTAAATGTCACAACACCGCCGAGCCCGATATACATACCGAGATTCAAGATTTCCTTTGCCATTTCCACGCTTCCCGAAAAGGCGTGTAACACGCCGCGCGGCTTGGTGCTTTTAAGCAGGGTGAGGGTATCTTCGTGTGCATCGCGATCGTGAACGATTACGGGCAAATCGGCGTCCTTCGCCATGGCGATTTGTTTTAAAAACCACTCCTGCTGAATAGGGCGCGGGGAAGAGTCCCAATAATAATCGAGCCCGATCTCACCGACTGCTACGACTTTAGGATGGGTGAGCAAACGGCGACATTCTTCAAGATCGTTGTCGCAAAGCCCTTCCAAATTTTCGGGGTGA
>JAZURB010000298.1:0-2549 GCA_045605945.1 Acutalibacteraceae bacterium | reverse complement strand
TTTATCGGATGTTCTCGGAAGCTACACGGGAACCGACGCAAACGGCGAAGCGCCCGAGCAAGATGCGGACGATTTATAAAAAATCGCGAATACTACTGGATTTTATAAACAGCCTGTGCTATAATGAGCATAAGGCTGTTTATTTTTTTGAGAAAGGCGGCATCGGTTATGCCCAAAAAGAAACTTTACGGTAATCGGCAAGACCCGCGCTGTGAAACCTGCGCATTCGGCAAACCGTCGGCAGACGGTAGTTCCGTATTGTGCCGCCGCGGCGGCGTGCTGCCGAAATTCCATTCCTGCAAGCATTATCAATACGATCCGCTCAAGCGTGTGCCGCCCCGCCAAAAGGCGATGAACGAGTTTGAGCCCGCGGATTTCACCTTGGATGATTGGGTGGAGGAAAATATTGTGGTGGAGGAAGCGGCGGCGCTGGCGACCGGATCCTCTTCCAATGAAGATGCGCTGCAAAAGCTGCGCGCCTATTTGGACGATGCCGTCAACCCCGATGTGAACGGCATTATGGCCATTCTCTCCGAAATTACGGGCGAAGAAGCCCTTGAAGAACTCGGCGAGCAGCTCGACACCGAGGACGCACTGCCCGCGATTGACGAAGAAGAAGCAACCCCCGCACAAGAATTGCCCGCCGAAGAAGTAGCGGACATCGAAGAGGCTTCCGTCGAGGAGACTCCCGCCGAGGAAATCGCCGGTGTCGAAGAAGCTCCCGCCGAGGAAGCTGTTGCCGACGAAGTGCCCGCCGAGGAAGAAGCCGCCGTTGTCGACGAAACGGTAGCAGCGGGTGATCCCGAGGTTGCACATTGGACACCCGACAATTCGCTGGATATTGAGGCCGATCTCAAGACTATTGAAGCGGACCTCTCCTCCGCTTCGGCGAAAGCGGCGTTCTCGGGGCTGTCGATGCAGCTGCTTGACCCTGTGGAATACGATGAGGAGGAAATCGGCGACGAAGAAGAGCCCGAAGGCGATCCGACGATGCTGATGTTCGACCCGCTTATTGACGAGGATGACGAGGATGTTCTCGCGGCAAACACGCTGATCTTCCTGTCGGACGAGGATCTTTCCGACGCGACGATCGAAACTCTTTCGATGAACGAGGACGGATCGCTGTCGATCAGCACGGAAGAATTATAAACAACATATATACAAAAAGAGGCTATCGCTTTGAAAAGCGATAGCCTCTTTAATTGTTGTGTTCGTTCCGGCTCTTATTCGGCAACCGGAGCTTCCACGGGGCACGCGTCAGCACAAGCGCCGCAATCGATGCAGGTATCCGCGTCGATCACATACTTGCCGTCGCCCTCGGAGATCGCATCAACGGGGCAACCGTCAGCGCAAGCGCCGCAAGCGATGCAATCATCAGTAATCTTGTATGCCATGAGAAGAGCACCTCCTATACTAAGATAGTTTTATCATATCATAACTTTTAAAAAAAGCAAGTGTTTTTTCACGGAAAGTCACTTACGCGTCCTCTTTGGGCTCTTCACCTTCCGCCTCTTCGGCTTTCGGATGCGGGCGACCCTTACCGCCGATCACCTTCACCTCATCCTTATGCATTGCCATCGGAGGAGCGTCGGGCGATTTATCAAGGCGCACTTTGAGCATGCCCGTCAGCAAGCTGACCTCGGCAACAACGCCGCGGCCTTCTTTCGTGCTGACCAGCGCACCTTGACGCGGGGTGGTCTTGATAAGGTGCTCATAGGCATCCTGCTCATATTTCAGGCAGCACATCAAGCGGCCGCACGAGCCGGAGATTTTGGTCGGATTCAGGGAGAGACCCTGTTCCTTTGCCATTTTGATCGACACAGGCTGGAAGTCACTTAAAAATTGCTGGCAGCAGAACGGGCGACCGCAGATACCCAAGCCGCCGAGCATCTTGGCTTCATCGCGCACGCCGATCTGGCGCAGCTCAATACGCATGCGAAACACCGACGCGAGATCCTTGACCAGCTCGCGGAAATCGACACGACCTTCGGCGGTGAAATAGAACAGGATCTTGGAATTGTCAAACGCATACTCCACATCCACCAGCTTCATATCGAGCTTGTGCGCAGCGATACGCTCCTCACAGGTTTTGATCGCCTGTTGCTTTTTCGCCTCGTTTTCCTCGGCGCGTTTGATGTCGGCGGGAGTCGCCTTGCGCACCACGGATTTCAGCGGCTTGTGGATCGTGGTTTCGTCCACATCGCGGTCCGCGACCGCCACCTCGCCGCATTCGTTGCCGCGCGCCGTTTCCACAACCACGCGATCGCCTTTTTCAAAGCTCATGCCGTTGGGGTCAAAATAATATACCTTACCGCCGCTTTTAAAGCGAACACCTACAATACGGATCATAACCGTTTCCTCCTTTATATCAACGACCCGCTGCCGCGCGCAACCGCGCGCAAAGCAGCGTGATGAGTAATGTCTGATTCATGTTGCGCGCGCGTGCGGTTTGCAGCGTTTCCACCGCTTGCACGCAAGCAAGCATTTGCTTTTGCGTCATGGAACGGGACAGCGTTTTTGCCGCTTCGGGCGCAACGCTGATCGTCGCC
>JAZURB010000297.1:0-1659 GCA_045605945.1 Acutalibacteraceae bacterium | reverse complement strand
ATAATCCACATCAAGTTCTAACGCTTCAAGCTCAGCTACATTGAAATACCGCTGAACATCCCATTTAAACACCGTGCTACTTGTGGTAGATGTGTTGCGGAAAACCATACGACCATCATCCAGACGAGCGCAGCGACCGTTACTGTCTTCGGTGACAACTGCTTCCTCACGCGGGGTAAGAATATCCTCATTGTTGAGGACATCACGACCGAGCGCACAGTATTTCCAATTAATGCGAACGCCTTCGTTGAGCGGCGTATTTTTCTTTTCGCTGACAATGGTATGTCGAACAGAGGTAACGGTAATGTAGTTGCCATCCTTGCCGAATTCCGGCCAGTAGTCAGTGATCCAGTTGTTTTGCTCAAAATACTTATACAAATATGCATAAAAGTCGACGGTGTAATCCTTCATCGCACTATAGGCATAATCATTATTGTTCACATCGGTATCCGTGGTGTATTTGTTAGAGGTGATGCAATAGAAATCGAAACCTGAGTAATCCAGATTACTCGACGAACTATATTTACCGATATTTTTGGTGGAGGTGTTAAAATAATACGTGGTGCCGTTTTTAGTAACGGTAAGAAGAAGTCGACCGTTTGCACGAGCAGAGTAGCTTTCAAATCCAAGCATAAAAAACGGATTTTGCGCAAGATTGATCTTCTGCCCCACTTCCGTCTCGGTCCACATATACGTGGTATCGTTCGCGTTCGCGGGCATCTTCTTTTTAATCGAATAGGTAACAGATTCGTCGTGATTCAAAGCAACATTAAGATATTGATTTTTGAAAGGTGTATCCGTCGTTGAACCGGAGGGCACCTTAAAGGTGGTACGACTATCGGCACCTTGCACAACAGCACCGTTTTCCGTCGAATAGTCAATGCCGTTCTCAACAACTTCCACAGGCATCATATCAATCAATTGAACGGGTTCTTCACGATTCAACTGCTCAACAGCCGACAAATTATAAGCATCGGAAAAAATAATAGTGCCCGTTAATACAGTTAAGAACATAACCGTAAAAAGGGCACACGAAGACAGCACGGAAACCGCGCGACGGGAGAGCTTAAACATTGCAGTTTTATGTTGTTTCATAAATATACCCCTCCCTATAGCAAATATATATAAATATAATACAGTAAAAGTTACAAAAAAGATAGCAATGTGTGTAAATTGAGCATTTTAAAACAACTAAAAGCATAAAGAAAAACAACTCTTTTTTGTACAATTGCCAAAAAGAGCTGTTTTTTTCCCGTTATATTGTTTAAATATTTATAAAATGTCATCAATTCGCAAAAACGAAGGCGGCATAATAATATCACGCTTTGTCACAGCATCCCAAGAAAAGACGGTTGTCGCCTCTGCAGCACTGATCTTTTCGGGGTGTTCCAATACGCCTGCCATATAAAGCAATATACCAATCAATTCTTCAGCCGTGATATCATTTTGACGCAACACGCCCAAATCCATATCACGATCTCGTTTCGAAAGTCGACGACCGCCAGAGGTGACCAACATCGGCACATGCGTAAACGAAGGTGCTGTTAGATTAAGTTGCTCATAAAGCTGAAGCTGTACAAACGACGAAGAAAGAAGATCCCGTCCACGCACAACCTCGGTAATCCCCATATCGGCATCATCGACAACCAAGTCGGATCG
>JAZURB010000296.1:0-4160 GCA_045605945.1 Acutalibacteraceae bacterium | reverse complement strand
GTCTGCCGCTGGCGCTGACCCTGTTCCGCCCCGAGCTGGATATCTGGTCTCCCGGTGAGCATAACGGTACCTTCCGCGGCAACCAGATTGCCTTTGTCGCGGCAAAGGCAGCGATCGAGGTCATGACCAACGATAAGCTCGATGCCAATGTGCGTGAGAATGAGGCGTTCCTCAAAGAGGGTCTCGAAAAGATCGCTGCGGTGGACGAGCGCCTGTCGGTACGCGGTATCGGTTATATTTGGGGCATCGATTGCGGCAAGATCCCTGTGGACGGTTTTGCCCGTCGCGTGATCTGCAAGTGCTTCGAAAACGGTCTCATCGTGGAGCTGGCGGGTCGCAAGGATTGCGTCGTCAAGCTCATGCCGCCGCTGATCGCGGACAAGGAAACGCTTGCACGCGGCTTGTCCATTTTGGAAAAATCTCTCAAGGCGTGCCTTGCGGAGCTGTAACATCAAACTAAGCGGCGCATCTCAAAAAAAGATGCGCCGCTTTTGTGTAAGATGAAAGGGGGACTGGAATGAAAAAGGCATCGAAGAAACGGCGCTTGTTGACGGTGATTGCCGTTGTCTTGGCTGTATGTGTGCTGCTTTGCACGATTGGCGGCATCTGCCTTGTGCGCTATTCCAAGGAGCAAAACAAAACCATTCTCGTCACCGAGTATACTGTGGCGCATCCCGATATTCCCGCCGCGTTCGACGGCAAAAAGATCGTGCATCTCACCGATTTGCACAACAAGGATTTCGGCAATCAGTTGACCGAGCGTGTCAAAGCCGCCGCGCCCGATATTATTGTCATCACCGGCGATTGGATCGGGTATATCGATACCGATATCACCGTCGCCAAACGCCAGATCGAAGAAATTGCCGCCATCGCGCCCGTCTATTATGTGGGAGGCAACCACGAAATTTTATCGGTGTATTGGGGCGAATTGTTCGAGCATATGGCGGCGTGCGGCGTTACGCTGCTGCGCAGCGATGCGTTGCTGTGGGAAGAGGGCGGCGAGGTTGTGCAAATCATCGGCGCGCATGACACGGAGTTCGGTATGTCGCTGTGGGGAAATGCCAAAACCCTGCCGATCGAGGAACTGTACAGCATTCTCTTATTCCACCGTCCCGAGTATTTTGAAGAAGCTGCCGCAAGCGGCGTCGATTTGATGCTCAGCGGACATACGCACGGCGGGCAGATACGCCTGCCGTTGATCGGCGCGGTGTACGCGCCCAACCAAGGACTTTTCCCGAAATACGATGCGGGGCGTTTTGAACAAGACGACGCGACATTGATCGTGTCGCAGGGGCTCGGCGAGAGTGTGTATATGCGTATTCTTTGCCCGCCCGAAATGGTGGTTATCACGCTGGATGCAGCATAAAAAACGGCATCGATCCGAAAAGATCGATGCCGTTTTTGCTTTTTTGATATACTTTTGGTTATGGCGAGGAGCGGGAAAGACTTCCCCCCACGGATAAGGTGGCATTTGCGAAGCAAATGACGGATGAGGTGTAGCCGCCGAAGGCGGCGTTAAGCATTTGCCGTGATTATTCTTCTGCCAAGAAGGCGCGAATCGTTGCCGCCATATCGTCCTTCATCTTCGGGATTGCTTCGCGGCTGACCCAACTGTTCCAGTAGGTATAACCGCCCAGCGTCATCGAGGTCGGGGTCGCCATATAACCCATATAGCCGTCGACCTGATCCATCGGAATGGTCTTCACGCCCGTAAAGGTCGAACGCATCCAGGTGCTCATCTCGGTCATGCTTTCTCCGGGGATGCCGATGAATACATAATCGCCCAGCTGCATCACCGCGATATTCGCCATTGCCGTACCGCGGCGGAGAGTATCTTCGTCGAAGTATACCTGCTCATCCATATAGGTGATGCGGTAGGTAGCGCGGAAGCGGTCGTCGATGAGCGTTTTGATCGCGGCAGGGCTGTCGCCGCGTGCGATGGCGGCGTCAAGCGCTTCCTGCGCATAGTATACATCCCAGTTGGCGATGTCGCGGGTGAGCTTTTCGGGGTCACGCGGGAAATCGTCCTTAAGCGGCAATTCCGATTGGAAGCGCATCACTTTCAGCGTGTTCGGATCGCCCAGCGACACATGGTGTTTGTGGAATTCTTCCACCAAATACGCCGCTAACTCTTCGCCGACGCGCTTGCATTCCTCGTCGGATTTTTCATAAGTGGTGAAGCCTTCGAATCCTTTTTTCATCGCCAAGTTTGCGCAAGGGCCGTTAATATACATCGCGGGAGCATGGAACGCCGCTTCCATGTATTCGCTCAAATACCCCGTCCAATCGAAATGGAACTTGTAGTCCGACACATGGTGCGACTCGAACAGCACACCGATATCGGGATGCGCGGCAAAGCGCGACATCGTGCCGATCACACCGCCGTTTGTATCGCGGAACACAAAGAGATAAGCCAGCGGATCGTTGGGATTATCGAAATAAATCGGCTTGTCAAACACGGGCAAATCGGGCTTGTAGCCACGCAGCAGCATACGGTCGGGATCCTGCGAATAGGGGCGTCCCGTCTCATCGTATTTAAGCCCTGCCCACACGGTGACACCGCCGAGTCCGTGCACATATTGCTCGCGATTATAGGAGAAACGCGTGCCCGCATATGCTTCGCACACATCGCAGGTGAACGGCACGGCGTTTTGCATCATCGTCTTGATTTCGGGAACAACGCGTTCCACGATGCGATCCACGGTTTCACCGCGAATGACATCTGCACCGGGTGCGGCATGGATCTGCAGCTCGTGATAGATAATGTGGTCGGGATGAATACCGGTAGCGGCAGCAACACCTTCGCGGAAGCGGTCGGTGGCGGCAGGGCAGGTGCAAGCGAGATCCATTGCCACAAGCAACGCCTGTGTGCCGTCGTCGCTTTTGACATAGAACATGCGCGCATACAACTCTGTGCCGAACGGCCAGAATTCAAGAAATGTGCCGCGCAAGCTGACTTTACCGAAACTACAAGATGCCATAAAAATCACTCCTTATTGGGTTTACAAAACAAGCGGGGTATCGTCATCGAACAAATGGGGATCGGCTTTAAGATACGGCGCGGTGATATCCGCCATTTTGCGGGCATCGCCCAAAATGCAAGCAGCATCGCCGAATCGCCCGTAGGTGATGGCGCCGCCCTGTTCAAAAGCGGGCTGCATTTTATCGTAATGCTCCGAAGGATCCACCACAGGGTCCCATGTGTGATGACGATGTTGGGGAACAGCGTGTGAAACACCGTCCCCGTCGATCACGGTGAAGGTTTGCGCCTGCGGATTGAGGCGGTTGGGCGTATCGACCCATTCCTCCACACCGTGCAGATAGGTGTTGCTTTTCAGCGTGCAGCCGAGGAATAAGATCATCGCGCCGCGATCATACAATTTGCCCCAGCAGCCTTCGCGTGCGCAGGGCGATCGTGTCAGTTCTTCGCCGCTGGCGTAATCTTTGGCATCGCGTCCGAAAGCGACGACCGAATGGGTCGGATGCAGCGATCGCACAGCACCGTCGCGTTTCATCGCCATGTTGGTAAGCAGTCCCACGCAGGACGGCTCGGTGCGCGAATCAAACACGGTATACGTTTCGTTCATCTGCCGCCATGTGTGGGTGGGGAAGATGAGCAAGCCGTCTTTCATATACTCACACAGTGCGTCAATCACGGTGTCTGCGCCGCCTTCCACTTCGCCGATCGCCTTCATCGACGAATGCACCAACAGCGTACCCGTCGGATCAATGCCCATTTCGCGCAAATGTGACAGCAACGCCGCCTTGGTATACGCCATGGTACCGCCTCCTTTCGTATAGTTTGATTATACCATAACCGCCCGCAAATTGCCATAATAAAATCAAGTTTTCATTGTTCCTGTCAACACATCCGTTCTTACGCGAGGCAAATGCCGAGACAAATGGAGCTACCATGTAGAGAAGGCATGTATGCCTTCCGTCGGGCTCTTTTCCGCGCCTTCCCCTCGAGGGGAAGGTGTCATCGGCGGAGCCGATGACGGATGAGGTGTAGCCGCCGTCGGGCGGCGTGTGTAAAAAGCGGCGCGGATTCATCCGCGCCCTACGCACAATCTTGCGACAACATCGCAGGGTATCCCCTGCGGAGTATACCGAAAACAAAAAGTCCCCGATGCCGAAGCAAAGTCGGATCGTAGCCATGT
>JAZURB010000295.1:0-4781 GCA_045605945.1 Acutalibacteraceae bacterium | reverse complement strand
CATGGCTACGATCCGACTTATACGCCTCACGCGCTTCTTTCAGTTTATTATTCAGGGTGTTGTTTTCTTCGTTCAAGCGGTCGATCTCCGCGCGGCGGGACAGCAGACCCGCACTTTTGACGCTGGAGCCGCCCGTCATTGAGCCGCCCGCATTGACGACCTGACCGTCGAGCGTGACGACACGAAAACGGTATTTATAGCGACGCGCGATGCGCACGGCACTGTCAAGATCTTCGGTGACGGCGGTGCGACCGAGCAAGCTTTTCGCAATGCCCTCATACACCTTGTCGTAGGTGACAAGCGCCGATGCCGCGCCGATAAAGCCTTCCTCATCTTCGAGACCTTCTTCGTCCAGCTCGCGTCCCTTAATGGTATCGAGCGGCAGGAAGGTCGCGCGACCGCCTTTGGTTTCTTTCAAATGACCGATGCCGCGTTTGGCATCGCTTTCGGTATCGACAACGATGTTTTGCGCCGCGTTACCCAGCGCCGTTTCGATGGCCAATGCATATTCCGCGTTTGCATCGAGCAGCTGGGACACAGGACCGTGGACACCGCGCAGCACTCCGCGCTGCGCCTGCTTCATCACCGCTTTGACGCTGTCTTGGAAGCCCGCCATGCTGCGCTCCATCTCTTCGAGCAGACGGATGCGGCGCACCACGCCTTCTACATCGAGCGCCAGCTTTTCGGCGGTTTGTTTGGCATCTTCCGCCTTCTTTTGGCGGTTATTCATGCGCATTTCCAGACCGCTTGCCGCGTTTTGCAGCGACTCGGCAGTTTCGCGGCACGCTTTTTCGCCCTCTTCGCAAGCGGCAAGCTCAGCAGTCGCTTCTTTGACGCGCGCGTTCACATCGGTAGCCCCTTCCAGCAGTGCCGACAGACGCGCGGTGATCTCAGACAAGGCACTTTCGTTGGTGACAACCGTCACGCGGGCATCGGACAGCGCAGTCGCTGCGGCATTCGCCTGTTCGGACAGCGATTCCATTTTGCCCGATACATCGTCGCTGCTCGAAACCAGCTGTTGCAGCTGATCGGCAAGCGCCAGCTGATGCGCAGCACACGCCTCGATGGCCGCCTCGCGCTCCTTGATTTGCGCATTTTTTTGCGCTTCTTCTTCGTCAAGCACCTGCGCGCCTTGATGTGACGCTTCGATATCGCCGCGCATACGCTCGATGTTTTCTTGATTATGCAGTTGGTCGTTGCGGCGCACGGCGGCTTGACTGTCGAGCAACGCCGCCTGCTCCTCAAGCGTTTGACCGCCGCGACGAATATCGTCCATTTGCACCAGCAAGCGCTCAGCTTCGCGGGTCAATTCCTCCGCTTCCGCCTCCAAACGGTCGATCTGCTCACCTGCCGCATCGTACTGTGTACGGGCAAGCTCCAGCGTATCCGACAGCTCGCGCAGCACATCGCGGGAGCGATCGATCGTATGCAGCCACAGACCGATCTCGACCTGCTTTTTCTCCTCGGCAAAGATCAAGAACTTCTTCGCTTTTTCCGCTTGATGACCGAGCGGGCCGACGCGCTCCTCGAGTTCCTTGACAATGTCGCGCAGACGCAGCAGGTTATCCTCGGTCGCTTGCAGGCGGCGCTCCGCCTCGTTTTTGCGGTAGCGATATTTGGCGATGCCCGCCGCTTCTTCGAAAATTTCGCGGCGATCACCGGATTTCGAAGCCACGATATCGCCGATACGCCCCTGACCGACGATAGAATAACCGTCACGACCAAGGCCCGTATCCATAAACAGCATTTGAATATCTTTCAAACGCACGGTGGCGTTATTGAGCATATATTCGCTGTCGCCCGAGCGATAGTAACGGCGGGTGACGCGCACCTCGTCCGCGTCCATATCCAGCATGCGCAGCGTGTTATCGATCACCAGCGTGACCTCGGCATAACCCATGCCGCGGCGCGCTTCGGTGCCGTCAAACACGACGCTTTCCATTTTTGCGCCGCGCAGGTTCTTCGCTGATTGCTCACCGAGCACCCATCGAATGGCATCGCTGATATTGGATTTACCGCTGCCGTTCGGGCCGACAACAGCGGTGATACCCTGACCGAAGGTCAGCACCGTTTTATCGGGAAACGACTTAAAGCCGTGTATTTCCAAAGCTTTGAGTATCATACTTTATGTTCCTTCCTTTATCGCATTCACTTGCCACAGCGGCACGCTTGCATCGCCCACCACCCGCACATCGTAGCCCATGGCGGCGAGCGTGCGGATGTTGCCTCTGTGTTGACCGATCATCTTGGAAACTGCCGACGGTGCAACGCGCAGCGTGATACGCTGCGGTGTCAGCGCCGAAGGACCCATGCGTATCAGCACCGAAAGCGCGGTGCTCATATACAGTTGCCCTTCGCACAGCTCACGAAACGCGGGATGATACGCGCCCGCTACTGCCCGCTCACGCAGCTCCTCGCCGTCATGCAAACCGAGGCGAATGACGGGAATGCCGCATTCGCACTCAAAATAATACAGCAGCGTCGCACACAGTGCCACACTGTCCTCCAACGACGGCGGGATATATGCACCGCGGTTCATCATCGTTTCGAGCGCCGTGCCGCGCAGCACCACCGTCGGATAAATGCGTATCGTGTCGGGCGCAAGCGCCGCAAGCGCTTTGGCGGTGGTTATCGCGCCGCCGTCCGTGTCGCCGGGAAGTCCCGTCATCATTTGCAGACCGAGCGCCAAACCGTGCCGCTTGATGCACGCCGCAGCACGCACCGTGTCCGCAGCGGTATGTCCGCGTCCCGACGCTGCCAGCACACGATCGTCCATGCTTTGCGCACCGAGTTCCAATGCGGTCACACCGTAGCGCACAAGTTCTTCGCACACCGCATCATCCACCGCATCGGGGCGGGTGGAGGCGGTGATACCGTCAAACCGCCCTGTTTGCAAAAACGGCTGCGCCGCTTCCAACAGTGACAGGCGATATTCCCGCTCAATGGCCGTAAAGCTGCCGCCGAAGAAGGCGATACGCGCTTTCACACCTTCGGCAAGCGTGGCGAGTGCTCGCTCACACGCCGCCGTCACATCGGCGGGGGTCGGCACCGCTGTCACGCCCGCGATCGTGCGTTGATCGCAAAAACAGCAATCGTGCGGGCAACCCGCATGCGGCACAAACACCGCCACATTCGCGTGCCGCTCAGTCATCATAGCCCATGAGACTGAGCGCCTCTTTGGCAGCGAGCTGTTCGGCTTCTTTTTTGCTCTTACCGACGCCCTTGCCGATGACATTGCTGTTGAGATGCACCTCCACGAAGAAGCGCTTGTTATGGTCGGGGCCGTTTTCGCCGACCGGCACATACACGAGCTTTTCTTCGGGCGTTTGTTGCACGATCTCTTGCAGTTGTGTTTTATAATCTTTGAAATGGCGGCGACGCTGCGCGGCAATCTCTGTTTTCAAAAACGGCAGTACAAAGATGCGCGCCGCTTCCATGCCGCCGTCAAGATAAATCGCAGCCAAAATCGCTTCAAATGCATCTGCGAGAATGGACGGACGGTCCTTGCCGCCGTTCATCTGCTCGCCGCGTCCGAGCAACAAAAAGTCGCCGATGCCGAGCTGACGCGAATAGGAACTCAGCGCCTGCTCACACACGATGGAGGCGCGCAGCTTGGTCAGCTCGCCCTCGCGACTTTGATCATGCTCAAACAAGTAATTCGCAGCAATCATCCCCAGCACCGAATCACCCAGAAATTCGAGGCGTTCGTTGCTTTGTCCCTGCCGACGACCTTCGTTGGCATAGGACGAGTGGGTCAATGCCGTTTTGAGCAGCGCGGGATCGGAAAACTCATAACCGAGCCGCTGCATCAATTCCCGTTGTTCCATGGGATTCATCCTTTCAATCAAAACCGATCCTCAACATACCCGACGAGATCTTCCACCGTTTCGAAAGCAAACAGCTCCTCATCGGGAATAACGACCTCATACGCCTCGGTGAGCAACAGGCTTAATGCCTCGCGCTCAAAATCGGCAACATTGAGATCGTCAAGTGTGGCAGCAAGCTCCACCTCTTCGGGGTCACAGCCCGCATGCTCACACAAATACTCACGCACACGCTCTAAAACAGTCATGCGTTTTCATCCTGCCCTTCTTCGCTCGCCGAAACCGCAGCGGAAATTTTTTCCACAATGCCCGCTTTCGCCATTTCCGCCGATACGCGCACCGCATTTTTAATGGTATTCGCTTTGGCATTGCCGTGGCACTTCAAAATCGGCTTTTGCACGCCGAGCAGCGGTGCACCGCCGTATTCGGAGGTAGACATCTTTTTCTTGAACTTTCCGAGCTGACCGCCGACAAACAAGGCAGCAAGCATCGTGAAGATATTGGCTTTAAAAATGCGTTTGACATTGGCAAGAATCATGTCAGCGGTGCCTTCCATGGTTTTGAGCAGCACATTGCCCGCAAAACCGTCCGCCACCACGACATCTACCTCGCCGAACGGCACCTGACGTGCTTCGATGTTACCGACAAAGTTCATATCGCTCTCTTTAAGCAGCGCAAAGGTCTCGTGCTGCAGCTCGCCGCCCTTGGTATCCTCGGTGCCGACATTGAGCAGACCGACACGCGCGGGTTTGCCGTCGCACATGACCTCGGTCATGTAAATCGAGCCCATGCGCGCAAAATCCAGCAGCATCGACGCACGGCAATCCACATTCGCGCCCGAATCGAGCATCATCGACGGACCGGTTTCCGTCGGGATGATCGAGGCAAGCGCCGGACGGGAAATCCCCTTGATACGCTTAACAATGAAGGTGCCGCCCATCAGCAGCGCCCCCGTGC
>JAZURB010000294.1:0-2351 GCA_045605945.1 Acutalibacteraceae bacterium | reverse complement strand
CAGCGCTTGATCCCTTGTCGATTGCCTGCGGCGACGGCAAAGCCCTCCGTTTGCTGGAGGTGCAGTATGAAGGCAAACAACGCATGAAAACTGCCGATTTTCTGCGTGGTCATGCAGTGATGATCGGCGAAAAACTCGGATAACAAGGGAGGTGTGCTTATGGCTCGTTCTGCGCGAGATATCGCGGTGGAAGCGTTGATGCTGTGGGAGCGTGAGCACACCTATTCCAATATTATGCTCGATAACCTGCTGCAGCGTGAACGCCTTTCTAAAACGGAAGCGGCATTGGCAACGCGCTTGATTTACGGTGTGATCGAGCGTTGCTTGACGATCGATTGGATGCTTCAGAAGAACAGCCGCCAACCGCTTCGCAAATGTGACGCGACGGTGCTTGCCGTGCTGCGCGTTGCGACATATCAGCTGTTATATATGAAGAAGATCCCGCCTTCTGCGGCGGTCAACGAAGCGGTCGGACAAGCGAAACGCATGAAAAAGGCGCATGCCGCGGGCTTTGTCAACGGCGTGCTGCGCAGCGTTCAAACCGAAAGTGAGCGACTGCTTCGCTCGTTGCCCACCGATTTAAAGGGAATGTCCGTGCGCCATTCCGTGCCGACGGCGCTGCTGAAAATGTGGGACAAAGCGTATGGCCGCGAAACCGCCTTAGCGCTTGCGGCGGCGGCGAATGAGGTTCCGCCGTCGATAGTGCGTGTCAACACTTTAAAAACGACAATCGCCGCGTTTGAAGCGGTGCTTTGCGAAAACGGTATAGGTTTTGATGCTGCTGACTTGCCCGACGGTGCCTATCGTGTGAGCGACGGTGCAGCGCTACGTGCGTCGACGATCGCAGCCGATTGGTATTATTTTCAGGATGCCGCGTCACAGTGGGCGTGTTATGCGCTCGGCGCGCAGCCGGGAGAACGTATTTTGGATGTGTGTGCGGCTCCGGGCGGTAAAACCTTTACCACGGTTATGTATATGAACAACGACGGTGCGGTGGTTTCCTGTGATGTGTACGAGGAAAAAACTGCGGTTATTGCATCCCGCGCCATGGCGCTGGGGGCAACTTGTGTTACGGCGCAGTGCCGTGATGCTTCGGCGCCGCTGCCTGCGGAGTGGGAAGGCGCGTTTGATCGCGTGATATGCGATGTTCCTTGCTCGGGTTACGGTGTTATTCGTCGTCGCCCTGAAATCCGCTATAAAGATCCTACGGAATTTTGTGAGCTTCCCGCGCTGCAATATGCGATTTTATGTGAAGCTGCTAAGGCGGTAAAAGCGGGAGGCGTGCTGCAATATTCCACCTGTACGCTTCGTCCTGAAGAAAACGAACAAACAGCGGCGCAATTTCTTGCCGAACACGCGGCGTTTGCACCGCGTGAACTGCCGCTGCCGACCTTGTTTGAGGCGGCAAACCTGCCGCCTTCGCATCAGTTGACGCTGATGCCGCATATTCACGGAACAGACGGGTTCTTTGTGGCGTCGTTTCAAAAGGAGGAATCGCTGTGAACTTGACGGATATCAAATCGCTGCCTCTTGATGAACTGACAAGTCAGGTGAAAGCGCTCGGTTTTCCTGCGTTTCGCGCCAAACAGATCCGTACTTGGCTCGACAGCGGTGTTACTTCGTTTGATGCGATGACCAATCTGCCGCTTGCGATGCGGCAAACCTTGCAGGAACATTATACGATCCCGCATGTCACGATTTTGCGTAAATTGGTGTCGGCTATTGACGGTACCGTGAAATATTTGTTTGCACTCCCCGACGGCGAGACGGTCGAATCGGTGCTGATGCATTATCATCATGGCTGGTCGCAATGCTTATCAACACAAGTCGGCTGCCGCATGGGATGTACATTTTGCGCCACGGGTCAAGGCGGCTTGGTGCGCAATATGCTGCCTTCGGAGATATTGTCCCAAATCGAAGTGGCACAAGTCGATCATGGTGTGCGCGTGTCTTCGTTGGTACTTATGGGCATGGGCGAACCGCTGGATAATTACGACCATGTGATGCGCTTTCTGGAAATGGTGAATGAAGAGGGCGGCGTGCAAATCGGCATGCGCCATATCTCGCTGTCTACATGCGGTCTTGTCAACCGTATGGAGGAACTTATGGAGCGCCGCTTGCAACTGACACTGTCGGTATCGCTGCATGCCCCGAACGATGCGTTGCGTCAAAGCCTCATGCCTGTTGCCAAGCGCTGGTCGGTCGATGAACTTCTCGATACTTGCCGCCGATATGCGCAGTATACGGGACGACGCATATCGTTCGAATATGCCATGGTCGACGGCGTGACCGATACGGATGAGTGTGCTAAGGAGCTGGCTGCAAAGCTCAAGGGCATGCTTTGTCATGTG
>JAZURB010000293.1:0-23517 GCA_045605945.1 Acutalibacteraceae bacterium | reverse complement strand
GCTTTCAGCGAGGACGCACCCACCACAGGCAACCATTCATGAAGATCGGCGCCGACAACACCGGGAAGATATGAGGGTTCCACCTCACCGAATGCCGTTGTCGCACGATGTGACACAAAATCGCCGACCAGCTGCGCGGGTGCACGATACATACCGCCGCCGAGGCGGAACGCTGCTTGCTCCATGCGGCGTTGCAGCGCGACACCCGCAAGCGGATGCGCATCGGGCATATCGGCGGGGCCCACGCCCACAAGCAGGGCACTGTTGGAGTTGACCGCATCTCGTGCAAACTCGCTCATGCCGTTGACACACACGCCGCCTTCCTCCGAAGCCGCCGCGATCACAACACCGCCCGGACACATACAAAACGAATAGACACCGCGTCCGTCCGGCAAACGGCAACTGAGTTTATAATCCGCTGCAGAAAGCGCGGGATGCGACGCAAAGCGCCCATACTGACTTCGATCGATCATCACACGCGGATGCTCAATACGCACGCCCACCGCAAACGGCTTTTGCTCGGCATTGACGCCGCGCTCAACCAACATTTGCATGGTGTCGCGCGCACTGTGACCGATCGCCAAAATTGCCGCATCACACGGCAGTTCCTCTTCCCCTTCGGGCGTTTGCAGACGCAACGCAACAAGACAGCCTGCGCGTTTGATCACATCGGTCACGCAGGTGTTAAAGCGCACCTCGCCGCCAAGAGCGATAATTTTGCGGCGAAGATTGGCAACAATCGTAAACAAACGATCGGTGCCGAGATGCGGCTTTGCTTGCCACAAAATATCGTCCGCTTCGCCGTTTGCCGCCGCTGCAAAAGCTTCGAGCACCGCGCGACAGCGGATATCTTTGATGCCGGTTGTCAACTTACCGTCGGAAAATGTACCGGCACCGCCTTCGCCGAACTGTACATTGCTGTTCGTGCGCAGCACACCCGTTTTTTGAAAATGAGCCACCGTTTCGCGACGCTGTTCAACCGCTTCACCGCGTTCCAGCACGATCGGGCACAGTCCCGCCTTGGCAAGCGTTAACGCAGCAAAAAGGCCTGCAGGGCCGCTGCCTATCACGACGGGACGATGCGCGCCTTGACGCGCTGCGGTCGGATATGTATATATCTTCGGCGTATACATCGCGATGCGATCATCCGCCGCACGCGCGACCACTGCTTGTTCATCGTTATCAAGTGCAACAAGCATCGTTACCGAAAAACGGATATCGTCTTTTTTGCGCGCATCCACCGCGCGTTTATCCACACGGCACGAGCGAATATGCGCTTCGCCGATACGCAGCCGTTTAGCAGCCACACGGCGCAGCGTTTCTTCGGAATAATCCAGCGGCAGCGGTACGGAAGTAATGCGAATCATACAATCTCCTCCGCTATGGCGTTTGCCGCGACATATGCCGATGCCCACGCCCATTGTAAATTAAATCCGCCGCAATCGCCGTCAACATCCAACACCTCGCCCGCTGCATACACGAACGGCGAAAGGTGGGAACGCATGGTGTGCGGATCAAAGCCTTTGGTAGCAATACCGCCTGCGGTAACTTGCGCGGCATTCATGCCCGCGCTGCCCGTTACATTAAGCGAGAAGCATTTGATCGTGCGGGCGATTTCGGCAACCTCGGCAGCGGAAAGCGAATTAACATCCCGCGAGAGCGGCAAGACACCCGCCGTTTTGACAACCGTTTGTCCAAGACGCTTTTGCAGCAATCCTGTCAGTAAATTTTCCATCGTTCTGCCGAGGAGACGAGAACGCAAAACAATTTCCTCTTCTGCTTGAGCAAGAGTCATTTCAGGCAGCAGATCGATGTTAAGGGTCATATTCCCTTTTTTGCGGCGTTCCCAATCCGATGCATAGCGACCGATCATCATCGCTGCAGGCCCCGATACACCGTAATCCGCAAACAAGATTTCCCCTTCGGCTTCGGCAAGCGAGCGACCGTCAAGCATAAGCGTCAGCGCCGCATCCACACGCACGCCTTTGACCGCTTTGACGGCATCTTTCTCGGTACGGATTTGCACGATTGCGGGGAAAAGCGGCGTTTTTTCATGCCCGAGCGCCGCAAGTAACGCATAACCGTCGGTGCAGCCACCGAGGCTGGCAGACGCTGCACCGCCTGCCGTCACCAGTACCGCCGCAGCCGCATACACTTGTCCGTCACAAATGACTTCCACGCCGTGTTTCGACGGGCGCAAAGCTGTTACGGCGGTATCGCAGCAAACCGTCACACCAAGCGCGTCGATTTCAGCACGAAGGCAATCAAGCACCGCCGATGCTTGCGCGCAAAGCGGATAAATACGCCCGTTTTCGCGCACCGTGCATCGCACACCGATCGAGGAGAAGAACGCCATGGCATCCGTCGGCGAAAACTGCGAAAGAGCGTCGGAAACGAACGCGGGATGACCGCCGTGATAACACGAAACCGACGCATGCATATTGGAAATGTTGCAAGTGCCGTTACCGGTGGCAAGCAGCTTTTTGCCGACGCGCGGTTGCTTTTCAAGCAACACAACGCGCTCGCCGCCGAAGCGACGCGCACAAAATATTGCCGCTGCAAGACCTGCCGCACCACCGCCGACGATTACAACCGGTTTTGTGGAATCCACAGGCATTCTCCTCTCATATCTTTATATTTATTGCAAAAAAGTATAGCATATCCCCGATTTAAAGTCAACGATAGCGCAAACAGTTACAAAATTGCAAAAGCAGATTGCGCAAATTGCCTCTTTTATTTATAAGAATTATATGTTATACTATATGGTGGTGAATTAAGTTTTCCCGAACTACGATATAGATATTACAAACGAAAAGGAGCAATACCTATGATCTGGCATCATGAAACGCCCGACGCAGTGGCGCGCGAATTGCAAACCAACACGGAGTACGGTCTCTCGCAAGCGGAAGCTACCGACCGCTTGGAAGAGTACGGACATAATCGTTATCGTGAAAAAAAGGCAACACCGGTGTTTTCGCTGTGGATGAAACAGTTGCGCTCGTTACCAATGGCGCTCATCCTTATCGCAGCGCTTGTACTGCTTTGCCTGAATATTATGCTGTTATATTTCAAAGTTTCGGAAAACCCGTGGATTCTTGTTGAGCCGATCGTGATGCTGCTGGTTCCCGTTTTCGGTCATCTGGCGGGCGCATTGTGGCAAAAGCACGGCACCGCCAAGCTGCATTCGATCACCAATGCACAAACCACCACGGTGACTGTATTGCGTGACGGCAACACCTGTGAAATCAGTGCTGCCGAGGTCGTGCGCGGCGATATCCTGTTTCTGGAAGCTGGTATGATCATCCCTGCCGATTGCCGTCTGATCACCGCAGAAGATCTTGCTTGCGATGAATACATTTTGACGGGCGAGGATATGGATGTCGAAAAATCCGCCGAGGGTATCCTTGACGGTATTACGCCGATGATGGATCGCACCAACATGGTATATGCCGGCTGCGGTGTCAGTCGCGGCAGCGCGACCGCGGTGGTTGTTTCGACCGGTCAAAGCACCGAGTATGCATTGATGCTTAACGATCCGCACCACCAAGACTCTCCCCTGCCCGATTTGAGCAAGGATATTCATTCCTTTGAAAAGTTAGTGACACTGCCGATCCTGGTGCTGTCGGTTGTTATTTTGATCATTGCTGTTGTCAAACATTTGACCGGCTTTGCCGACGTGGTATCGGTCATCCCTGCCGTGCTGACACTGGCGGCCGCTTGCATCCCGACGGGTATTACCGCAGCGGCGGTTGTTTCCATGGCGATCGGCATGCATCACGTCGTGAAAGACATTGCGGATGTGCGTGATTTGGCGGTTATGGATACGCTGTCCCGCGTGACGGTGATCTGCGCCGATAAGACAGGTACGCTGACCACCGATAAAAAGCAACCTGTCAGTGTGTTTACGGGCGACACCGAACTTCTTTCGCGTATGCCCAGTAATCGCGCACAAATGCTGATTCGTTTGGCGACGCTGTGCACTGCTGCCGACACGCAAAAGATCGGCGTGAATAGAGAGTTGCTGCAAAACCCCACCGAAAGTGCGATCATCGAATATGCGCGTGATATCGGTATTGAGCGCCGCGTGCTTATGGAAGATTCTCCGCGTTTGGCAGAAATCCCGTTTGATCCCGCGCGCCGTTGCATGTCGGTGGTGCATTTGGTGGCAGGTCGTCGCTTGATGATCACCATGGGTGCACCCGAGGTCGTTTTATCGTATTGCACGGGCGGCGCTTTGGAGGGTGCGCAGGAAGCGTATCAAAACATGGCAAACCAGGCGTTGCGCGTGCTTGCGGTTGCCTATCGTCACCTCGACAACAACGGCACAGATACGATCGATCCGTCGCTGGAATGCGATATGACGCTGGCGGGTCTTATCGCCCTTGCCGATCATGCGCGCGGTGAGTCGGTCAAAGCGATCGAGGAATGCGCAAAAGGCGGCATCACCACCGTTATGGTGACCGGTGATAACGAAGCGACCGCTGAAGCAGTCGCCCTCGAGCTTGGTATTCTTAAAGATGCCTCGCAACTCATCACAGGCGATCAGCTTGCCGAGATGAGCCACGAAGAATTCGACAAATCCGTCGGCCTCTACCGTGTGTATGCACGCATCACCCCCGAGCAAAAAGAGCGCATTATTCGCGCTTGGCAAAAGCGCGGTGCGGTTGTTGCCGCTACCGGCAGCGGTCTTGCGGATGTTCCCGCGCTGCAACGCGCGGATATCGGTTGCGCGACCGGTGCTGCGGACTGCGATATGACCCGTAACGAATCGGATGTAACGATGTATGACAATAGCTTTGCGACACTGGTGGAAACCATTCAGCATGCGCGCGGCATTTACACGAACATTCGCAAATCTCTGCAATACATTCTCACCTGTGCGGTGGCGTTGTTTGTTGCCACCTTCTTCACACTGATCGGTTCGCAAAGCACCTTCTTGCTTTCTTCGTCTGCGATGGCGTTGTATATGGTGCTGGGCGTGATCGGTATCTTTGCGATTGCTTATGAAGCAGGTGACACGCACGCGCTGACCCAAAAACCGCAGCGCGGTCTCTACCGATTGATGCCTTCGGGCGCGTGGCTCGAGCTGCTTTGGCAGGGCGCGTTGACCGGCATTTGCGCATTTCTTGCATTTGACATGGGTTGCTCGGGTGCAAGCTCGTCCGAAGAAGCGCCGCTTTGGGGTATGACAACCGCATTCTTGACGCTGATGTTGTCGCGTCTTTGGATCCTTCTTACCACACATCGTCACGAAAAACGTCGTTATTTCGGCAATTCGATGATGCTTCCCGTATTCCTGATCTCGTTGGCGCTCACCTTAATCCCGCTGACTGTTCCTGCGGTGCGTTCGGCGTTCGGCATGACAGGCGTTGGTGCACGCAACTGGATCCTCGGCATCATTCTTTCGGCTATCCCCGCAGTGACGATCGTTGTCATTCGTTTTGTCACAAAAACGATCCTTGCTTCGCGTCGTCGCGATCGCAAAGCGTTATAAAGAATATATTTTAGAGCAAGGGAGGTATCGCTGTGTTTGCACGCATGAACAGCATGGGGCTCTTGGGTGTCAACGGCTTTATGGTGACCGTTGAAGCCGATCTATCGGGCGGTTTGCCCGGTTTCGATGTAGTCGGCTTGCCCGGTTCGGCGGTGCGCGAGTCCCGCGACCGCGTACGCGCAGCGTTGAAAAATTGCGGATTTGACTACCCTATCAGCCGCATCACGATCAATCTCGCTCCTGCCGATATTCGCAAAGAAGGGTCAGTATACGACCTGCCGCTGTTGATCGCGATCTTAAAGGCCACCTCCCAACTTCCCTATGAGCTGGAAGACGCCGCTTTTATCGGCGAACTGTCATTGACAGGCGAGCTGCGACCCGTGCGCGGTGTGCTGCCGATGGTAATCGCTGCCAAACAACACGGGTTATCGCGCGTATTTTTGCCGAAAGATAATGCCGCAGAAGGTGCGGTTGTTGACGGCATTCAGGTGTATCCTGTGGAAAGCATCCCCACGCTTGCAGCGCATTTAAGCGGTGCCGCCCCCATTGTCCCCGTTGTATACACGCCGCCTGCTTCTCCGACAGGTGATGATACTATGCCCGATTTTGCGGAGGTTATGGGACAGCAAGGCGCGCGACGCGCGATGGAAATCGCCGCGGCGGGTGATCATAATGTGCTGCTGATCGGCCCTCCCGGTTCGGGAAAGAGCATGCTCGCCAAGCGTTTACCGACCATTTTGCCCGATATGTCCGCCGACGAGGCGCTGGAAGCCACCAAAATCCATTCGATCGCGGGCACCCTTCCCGGCGGGATCGGCCTCTTGAGGGATCGACCCTTCCGCGCGCCGCATCACAATATTTCTTCGGCAGGACTCACAGGCGGCGGCTCGGTGCCGCAGCCGGGCGAGGTTTCGCTGGCCCACCACGGCGTGCTGTTTCTTGACGAGCTGCCGGAGTTTTCACGCACGGCGATGGAAAGCCTGCGCCAACCGCTTGAGGACGAATGCGTGACTATTTCACGCGTGCAAGCCTCTCTCACCTATCCGTGTTCGTTTATGCTGGTGGCGGCAATGAATCCGTGTCCCTGCGGATTTTACGGACATCCCACCAAGCAATGCACCTGCTCTTCCAAAGCAGCACAGCAGTATTTATCGCGTATTTCGGGACCGCTGCTCGATCGCATTGATATTCATGTGGAAGTGCCGCCCGTGGCGTTTGATAAACTCAACGCCACCGAAAAAGCGGAAAGCTCGGCAGAAATTCGCGCACGCGTAAACAAGGCGCGCGCTGTACAACAGCAACGCTTTGCAGGAACGGATATCGTCAGCAACGCACATATTCCCGCAGGAAAGCTCAAGGAGTTTTGCAAGCTTTCGGAGGCTGCCTCCTCGATGCTGCGCATCGCGTTTGATGCGATGGGATTGTCGGCACGCGCCTATGACCGTTTGCTCAAAGTGGCGCGAACGATTGCCGATTTGGACGGCAGCGATATGATTGAAGAAGCCCACATTGCCGAGGCGCTGCAATACCGCAGCCTTGACCGCAAATACTGGCAAACACGATAAAAGCGATAACAAAAAGCCGTGAGTTCATCGATGAACTCACGGCTTTTTTAATTCCGAATTATTTAAAGATAGAAGGCACGAAGATCAAGCAAGCGATGATCACAACACCAAGAGCAATGCGATACCAACCGAATACCTTGAAATCGTGTTTCTTGATATACGCCATCAAGAAGCGGATGACCAGCACGGAAACCACAAAGGAAACCACCGTAGCAATCGCGAGCAGCAGCCATTCCTGCGATGTAAAGGTCGGGTGTGTCACTGCGGTGCCGCAGCTTGCACACATGCCGCCGACAACCTCTTCACTCTCAAGAATACATTGGCAAACCGCGCAATATTCATCGAGCAGAAAATACTTTGCTGTTTTCAACGCGCTGGCGCCGAGCATGACGGGGATTGCCATGAAGAAGGAAAACTCCGCCCCAACAGCGCGCGAAGTGCCAAGCAACGAGGCGCCGAGAATGGTCGAGCCCGAACGCGAAGTGCCCGGAACAAGCGCGAGCATTTGGAAAGCGCCGATGCCGAGTGCACGCTTATAGCTGATATGCTGAATATCGTCCACCTTGACAACGATATTCTTGCGACTTTCCATCCAGATAAACGCGATACCGTAGATGATCAAGGCCGCGGCGATAACCGCAGGAACGGACAAGACATTATCGATAATATCGTCCAAAATCAGACCCGCAATCGCCGCAGGAATGCTGGCAACAAGCACCTTACTCCAGAGAATCCAAGTGTCCCGCTTTTCCTCTTTGGATTTTTTGCGAGAAAAGGGATTGAGCTTGTGAAAATACAGCACAACGACCGCCATAATAGAGCCGAGCTGGATGATCACCTTAAACACATCGAAAAACGCTTCGGAAGCATCCATCTTCCACAAAGCATCCAGCAACAGAATGTGTCCCGTGCTGCTGACAGGGAGCCATTCGGTAATCCCCTGCACAATGCCCTGGGCAATGGCTTTGAGCACTTCAACAAAAAACATCAGTGCACCACCTTCACATGTTTATGAAGTTTACAGATCGATTTCGTTGAGGAGATCGCGAAGGAGAATAACCTCATCGGGAGACAGGGTGCAACCCTTGCCCATTTTTGCATGCTCGGGAGCCCAATCGCGAATGTCATACTTCGCGGGACGGTCGTTCCAGCTGATCATGTTGAGCTCTTTCGTCCAACCCGAAGGGGATTGCGACAGCACGCCGCACTCTTTAACGATCTCATATTTCAATTCTGCCATGTTAAAACATCTCCTTAAACTTGGTGTGTCGATTATGTTGTCAGTAGTATGCAAAATACCGCTGAATTATGCACGGTTTTCGTTATGCTTTTGGATTTCCTCAAGCAACGTTTCGATTTTCTCCTCGCCCGTTTGCTTTTGGATATCCGCCATAAAGCGCGTTTGCTCCGCCTGCATCTTCAAATCGTCGAGGAAGGTATCCAGACGCTTGATGCAATCCACGCTCTTTTGATGCGCATTTTCAAAATACGACGACGACAGCACGCGCGCCTCTACAACAAGGCTGCTCATGTCGCCGACAACCGTCAGATAGCGCGCGTTTTGCTCTTTGAGCAGCGCGTTTTCATCGGTGAGCTCGCGAATACGCTCGTTCGCAGCATCCAACTCGGACATTTCGTCCTCTTTGGATTCCATCGCTTCCATTTTTTCGCGAAGCTCCACAACCTCGCGTTTGTACATCTTGGCAAGCGCGGTCAACTTATCCACCTGCTCACGCAAAGGTGCGATTTCCTTTTCCATAGCTTCCGCTTTGGATTCTGCTTCGATCGCGCGACGGGAACTGAGCGATGCCGCCTCCTCTGCTTGAATGCGCGCCGACTCAGACTCGGTCAAGCGCATGACTGCCGCAGTTTGCGTTTCATCAATATAGTTCAGGACATCCTGCTTATTAAAACCACGAAATGCACCGCGAAAAACGCCGTTATCCGCCATGTCCAATCCGTCCTTTCCGTTGCCCAAAAAGGGCATAATTACACATTATGCTATAGTATATCACATCTTTTTGCAAAACACAACACCCGTTTTTGACAAAAATTCGCTCCGCCGAACACAATTTGTTCAGCGGAGCGAATAAAAGTCACGATTTATTGCCCGGCGGAAACGATTTGATACAGCTTGAGCGCATCACGCATGTTGACGTCCCCGTCACCCGTCAAATCCGCAATATCAAGCGGCATATCATTCTGAATTCTGCTGCTCGCAATTTGATACAGCTTGAGCGCATCACGCATACCGAGCGCTCCGTCCCCCGTGACATCGCCGACAAGCACACTGTCCTCATGCTGTTCGATCACGGCATAGACGCTCAAGTGCGCCGTTGAAAATACCAGTCGATCACCGACGATCTCTGCCGCCATATCCTTATACGACCCGTCATCGTTGATGCGGAAAATATGGCAGTTTTCAGCATTGAAGCCCTCGGGAATCGGCATCGATACGGTCATCACGCCGCCCGGCTGCACCGAGAGCTCGCCGTCGTAAAGCGAGATATCCATCAACTTCACACCGTCGATTTCGGTGAAGATGCCTGCGGCGGTATCGTAGTAGTCTCCCTCATCCACCGCGACAACCGCGAGTGACAGATTTTCGGGAATGACCGCGCTGACATCGGTATCGTCATCTACTGCCGTTTGAGTGGCAACACAGATGAAACCGTTTTCCGTCGCGTAGGATGCTGCGGCGGTATCGGCGAATGCGTACACCGTGAAACCGCCGACTGCCGTCGGGGCAGCGCCGTAATAACCGAACGCCTGCGCGCCGATGTTAACGAGCGCCGCGGGACAGGTGACATCCGCAAGCGCCGTGTTGTAAAATGCCCGCTCGCCGACAGTATGCAAGCTGTCGGGCAACACGACCATCGAGAGCGACGAGGCATTCTCAAACGCCCCTGTTTCCACGGTATGCACCGTAGAAGGCAATGTCACAGACAGCACATCCGCATCCGCAAAGGCGTTTTCACCGATAATCGTTACAGCTTTGCCGCTGATTGATTGCGGAATATGCACCACTTGTGCTTCGCCGTCGTACCCGATGACTTTGAGCGTGCCGTCGCTGAGCGTTTCAAAACGCAGATCGTTCGCTTCAAAAATATGCGTCGTATCGCCCTCACCAAGCACTGTCACAGTGACAGTAACCGTCGCGCCTTCTGCCATTTCATAATAGGGGTTTTCAGTGAGCATCAAATAACCGTTCAAGACAACCTCACCCGCGACGGTGGGATCGTATCCTTCGATATCCCATACCACATCACTAAGCAAACGATAGTCGGTGGTTGTACTACAGATGATCTGCGCATACAACGATTCGAGATCGATTTGGAGATTGGTTGCGGAATATCCGTAGCCGACGGTGAGCTGCTTTTCAATCGAAGTGAAGAACAGCTTTGCGACTTTCTTGAAGGTGGCGGTAATCGTTATATCGTACGCGGCAACGGTCGGCGTTTTGTCCCACGCGTCAAACTCATACACATACGCTGAGTCCTCATAATTATAACGCGACATATCGGGATACGTAATTACTGCGCCTTTCTCCAAGCGGTAAGAAGCAATCTCGTTGCCGTTCGGATCCGCAAATGTCACCGTCACATACTGTTTGTGCGGCGCACCTGTCAACGTCGGGTAGGGATAATCCTCGTTAGTCGGATCGATCGTCCAGTTGGTGTCGAAATCAAAACCGGTATAAGCCTCGGCGGTTTTCATTTGTTCGGCGGTGAGTGCCGTCGCCCAATTATCGGTCACCGCCGAAGAATCTGCATAAAAGGCACTTTCTGCAGCGCCGTTATTTTCGCCGACAATCGCGCCGCAACCATACCCATTCTCACCCGTCGTGACGGTGCCGATGCTATACGCCTCACGCAGTGTGTTCCAGTTGTAACCAACGATGCCGCCGATATAGCTCGTTTCAACACCGCCGATAACATCACCCGTGTTGTACACGCCAATGAGTGCGCCGTCATTTGTACCAACGATACCGCCGATATAGTTGCCACTGTATCGCTCCTCGAAACAAGCGCTATCAAAGGACACAATACCACTGTTATAACAGTTAGTCACCGTAGCGCTGTTATCACCGACAATACCACCGACTCTGTTAAGGCCAAGCACTGTGCCGACGTTAATGCACCCTGTAACAAGCATGTTCGAAGTCGTGTCACCTGCAATACCGCCGACGTAATGAACCGCCTCTACTATACCGCTGTTGAGGCAATTTTCAACATCGTCATAGCTACTGCCGACGATACCGCCGACAAATCGTGCGTCATCAGCGCCGGCGGACACATAGCCGCTGTTAGAACAACCGCTGATCACGCCGTCGCTCTGGTCAGCGACAATACCGCCGACCCATTCGTAGCCGATAACCGCTCCGGTGTTTGAGCAATTTACCACAGCGGGTTCGCCTTCGGTCGCCCAAACATTCGCCGCAATGCCGCCTGCTTTATTCACCGTGCTGCATACGTACGCTTCGTTACGGCAGTTTTCAATCAGGCCGTCGATCTCAATCGCAAAGCCGCCCGCATTACTATAGTGCGAAACAATATAGGAGTCGGTCAGTGTCAGATTTTTCAGCGTACCACAAATAGACGAGAACAATGCCGCTGCGCGCGTATAACTGTTTATATACACACCGCTGATACTGTGACCGTCGCCGTCATAATTACCCGCAAAGCCTTCGATCGGACTCCATTCAAGGCGTCCGCTGATCGTATCGGAAAATTGATCGCCGTCGGCATTCATCACAAAATCTGCAGTTTGCTTGAAATAAACTCCCTCAAAATCTTCCCACCAGACCTCTTCCATTTTCGCGGCGATGCCGACAAACTCCGCAGGTGTCGAGATGAGATAGGGATCCTCCTCGGTACCGCTTCCCAGCCAATCGGTGTCCACCGCACCGTCCCATGCATAACCGTTCGGACGGGTCTGCCAAATCGCTGTTAACGTCAAATCCTCGGATGCCTTGATCACGTCGTCCGCCGCATAACGTGTGCCGTCCTCGGCGCGCCAATAGGCAAAATCGTAGGTACTGCTTGCGGGCGGCTTCAAATTCACTTGAACGCCCATATAATATGTACGATCGGCAAAAATTTCGCCTTCGTTGATCATAATCACCTTATAGCGATATTCCTTGCTGCCCATATCGCGCAAGGTCGGATACGGATAGTCGCTTTCAAAGCCGAACTCCCATGTTTTCAGGAAATTGAAGCCGCCAAACGCCGCTTCGGTTTGCATTTGTTGCGCCGTGAGTGCGGTGCCGTAATCGTTGGATTCAGCAAGCGCCGTATCGAGATAATAACAATCGGTCAACACAGCATCATCGCTCATATCGCCGATCACACCGCCGACATAGCGCTCGTCCGTATCGGGAACAGCGGTAACCGTACCGACGGCATACGAGGTGGAAAGAGCGGCTTCCCACGAGATATAGCCCGCAACACCGCCGACGTGATAACGACCGACGACGTTGCCGGTAGAATAGTTGTTCTCTGCGATGTCGTTCACCATGCCGATCGCACCACCGACGTTGCTGTCACCGCTGACATTGCCGTGGTTGACCGCACCGCAAATATCCTCACCGTAGGCAACAACACCGCCGACGTTCTCGACACCGCTGACTGTGCCGCTGTTAACACAGTTTTTAAGACGACTCGCTTGACCGACAACGCCACCGACATAGCGATTGCCGTTTACGACGCCTTCGTTCCCGCAATCGGTAGCGAAATAGGCACGGCCGACCGTACCGCCGACATAGTCGTCACCGCAAACAGTACCGTAGTTGACACAAGCGGACATGCCGTCGTTTTCATCGGTGCTGTAACCGACAACACCGCCGACATATTGTTCACCGCGCACGTCACCGTAGTTTGTGCAGGAAAGCGTCTTGGAAGCATATCCCGCTACGCCGCCGACGTAGTCGTCACCGATGACCGTGGCATAGTTTTCGCAGTCTTGAATAATACCGGCACGACCGGCAATACCGCCAATATGCAAGCCATCGCTGCTATAAATATACGAGTCCTTTAAAATCAAGTTGGAAATATCCGCGTACGTCATTCCGAACACGCCGCAGCTTCCTGCATCGGTGTTGATGTAGACACCGCGTATCGTATGACCGCCGCCGTCATAACGACCGCTGAAATCGCCGCTGATCGGCGTCC
Organism: Acutalibacteraceae bacterium; assembly: GCA_045605945.1. GTDB lineage: Bacteria > Bacillota > Clostridia > Oscillospirales > Acutalibacteraceae > RGIG1959. The sequence continues at coordinate 10,288 of JAZURB010000293.1, read as the reverse complement.
ATTCGTTTTGGCCGATCATGGTTTCGCCGAACCTATCGCCGCCGTCATTCATAAGAAAATCGGCGGTTTGAGTAAAGTATGCATCCCACACGTCGTAATAGAGATCGCTGTAGGCTGCGCGGTCGCGGATAATGAGCGAAAGGCCCGCCAATTCCGCAGGGTTACCGATCAAATAGGGATCGTCCTTGGTGCCGCTGCCCGCCCATTCGATATCGACCGAGCCGTCCCACACATTTGCCGAGGTGTTCCTCACCATCCATACAGCTGTCAAGGTCACGTTCGCCGTGGCAGAGACAGTGTCGGTCACACTGTACCGTTTGCCGTCCTCGTCTTTCCAATACGCAAAGATATACTCGTCATTTTCGGGCGACGTGAGATCCAGCGGTTCGCCGTCCTCGACAAGCGCCGTTTTTACCACGTTGCCGCCATCTACATAGGTTATGCGATATTGGTAGGTGTTTGAGCCGAAGAAACGCAGCGTCGGATAGGCGTAGTCTTCATCATATCCCGTTTCCCACACCGACAGAAAATCGTAATTTTCATAGCTATCGGCAAGCACTGCATCTTCTTCAGCAAGGAATTCTCCGAGATGATTATCTTCCACGGTTTGATACAGATAATAACATCCCGTCAGCGAACAAGTATCGGCATCGCTTGCAAATGGGTAAGCATCGGAATACTCATAATCTCCCGGCAGGACAACGCCTTTGGTATAACAGCTTGTAATTGTTGAATCATTCATTGCTCCCGCAAAGCCTGATCCGCGGTAATCACCCATGACGGAACCGGCATTATAGCAGTTACTGACTACCGCATCGTCCACTTGTATAAACATACCTGCGGCGTAATATTGCGCCGTTACGTCGCCGAAATTGACACATTCCTTCGCTACGGCACTGTCAAGCTTACCAATGCCGCTGATGTCAAACATACCGCTGACAGAACCGTAGTTGGCGCAGCGCACGACCGCAGCCGTGGAATACTCGCCGTTCGACATCCACGATCCGTAAACCGAACCGACAACGCCTGCCGCGTTGCTTTCCGGCGACACCACGGCACCGTAGTTCTCGCACTCTTCGATAACACCGGCACTCGCCGATGCGCATATACCCGCAGCCACAGAGTTACCGGTAATATCGCCGGTGTTGCGGCAGCCGCGCACGACACTGTTTTCTTGCAGTTGTTGAGCAATACCGCCGACGTATCCGTCGCTGACCAAATCCGCCGTATTCACACAGGTGGTGACGGTGGTTTTATACACGCGGCCGATAATGCCGCCGATATACTCTCCGCTCACAGAGCCGTTGTTGATACACGAATCAACCTCGGAATCGGAAGCATAGCCGACGATGCCGCCGGTTTCACTGTCACCTTTTACGGCTCCGTTATTGGTGCACGAAATAACGGCTGCCTTATAAGCAGTCGCCACGATACCGCCGGCAATGTCACTTTTGCTTGTTACAGCGGCACGATTGATACACTCGGTGATCGCAATACAATCCTTGTAGTAGGCATCGGCATAACCGACGATGCCGCCGCAGTCATACCGCGCCGTTACGATGCCCGCCGCCGAACAGCCCGAAACCGTGACTAATGCGCTCGGATAATTGATGCTGCCCACCAAAGCCGCCACGTTTTCATCACCTTTGACATACGACGCAGCGACATGCACATTTTTCAGCACTGCACCGCCGCCGAGTCCCGAGAACAGCGCGACGTCATCCTGATTACCGTTGATATAGATACCGCTGATCGTATGGCCCTTGCCATCAAACGAGCCGCTGAAAATCCGATCGTTATACGCATGACCGATAGGTTCCCAAACGTTTGCGGGTGCAACAGTGTAGCCGTTTTCGTCGGTTGTACCCCACAGCTCCCAATCGGTAATATCGTTAAGTGCTATATCGGCAGCCAGTTCAAAGTAAACGCCTTCGTACGCCTCACCGCTGTCCACCTGCGCCGAAAAATACGCAAGCTGCGCACCGTTTACAATGACATACGGATCCTCTGCCGTGCCCGTGCCGCTTTCATAGCCGTCAGCTACCGTGCCGTCCCAACCGACGGGCGCACTCTCCCCTGTCGCCAGCGCCGATATCGGTAGTGCCGATAACAAAATAAGCAGCGCAAGGCACGCTGCTGTAAGTTTCTGAAAACGATATTTCATACTGTCACTTCCCTTGCATTAAATAAAGGGTATTGCTATAAAATCAGTATAATATAAAAAATAAGTATTGTCAAATAGAAAACCGACCGCAGATTTGTGTGCTTTTGCACAACAAAGCGGTCGGTTTTCGACTCTTATTCCTCCACTTGTTCACGTCGGCGAAAGAGCAGCGAAATACACCAAATGCCCGCAATCGCCACAACGGTATAGATAATGCGAGCAATGAGCCCGTCCATACCGCCGCCGATCCATGCCACAAGGTCGAATTGGAACAGCCCGATGCTGCCCCAGTTGAGCGCGCCGATAATCACCAGCAACAACGCAATTCGATCAAGCCACATAAGCGAATAGCCTCCTTTTGAAATGGGATCGCTTATAGTATGCTTGGTGTTTTGCGGTTTATTCATGCATTTTGCAAAAATTCCCGCAGCGCATCATAGGAGCGGACAGTGACGGTCGGCGTGATATCGGCAGGTGCCGTATCGCCGTGAGGTGCATACCAGCAGGTATCAATACCGACATTGATGCCACCGCGAATATCTGAGGTGAGCGAGTCGCCGATGACGAGTAATTCACGTTTATCGGGATTGCCGATTGCGGCGAGAACAGGCTCAAAAAAGGCAGGTGACGGTTTATCCGCACCGATTTCTTCGGAGATAAATACATCTTTGACAAACGGCAACATGCCGCTGTCGGCAAGACGCACATGCTGCACCGAGGCACTGCCGTTGGTAATAATATAAATCGCATAGCGCTGCGATAATTCTTCAAGAAGCGCCAATGCGCCGTCAAGCATAAAGCCTTTGGTGCCGAGGATAGACATATATTCCGCGTTGAAGGCGGCGGCATCGAGATGCGGCGCATCAAATTCGGCAAACAACTCTTCAAAGCGTTGCACCTTGAGACGCGCACGCTCAATCTCGCCCCGCTCAAGGCGCTGCCATAACACGCGGTTGATTTCATGATAGCGGTCGTGAATGTCCGCTGTCATGGTGATACCGTGGTTAGCGAGCGCGGTTTGAAGCGCATAGCCTTCGCTTTTGCGAAAATCAAGCAGCGTTTCATCGGCATCCATCAGCAAGATCGAATATGCCACGGCAAGCCCTCCTTACATTTCAAAGAACGAGATTTGGCTGGACTGCGGAAGTCCTTCCAGCGCACCGAGTTCACGCAGCGATTCGACGATCGCTTTACTGATGCCCGTGCGTTCTTGCAGCTCATCCACCGAGAAATACGGTTCATCCGAGCGACCGTTCATCAAGCCTTCGGCAGCTGCACCGCCGAGACCGTTGATCGAGCTGAACGGCAAGCGCAGCGCGCCGTCCTCCAGCAGGTATTTGCGGGCGTGAGATTTATACAAATCCACAGGCAGGAATTTGATGCCGCGCAGCATGGCTTCAAAAACGACATGCATCATATCGGCGAGCGCCTGTTCTTTCGCACTGGCGTCACGACCGCGCGCACGGATATCATCCATGGTCGCTTTCACCTTTTCAATGCCCGCTTGCACGATCGCAGCGTCCATATCGTCACCGCGCACGGTGAAATACGCCGCATAATACGCTTCGGGACGATGCACCTTATACCACGCAACACGAAGCGCACCGATGCAATAAGCTGCGGCATGCGCTTTGGGGAACATATACTTGATCTTCATGCAGGAATCAATATACCATTGTTCAACGCCGCATGCTTTCATCGCCTCAAAATGTTCCTCGGTTAGCAGTTTGGTGGCGTTGCCTTTACGCACGATCTCCATGATCTTAAATGCCATTTTGGGTTCGAGACCCTTCTGCATCAAATACACCATGATGTTATCACGCGTTCCGATAACTTCGGAAATGGTGCAGGTGCCGTTTTTGATGAGCTCCTGTGCATTGCCGATCCACACATCGGTACCATGCGACAGGCCCGAAATCTGCAGCAAGTCGGCGAAAGTTTTGGGATTGGATTCGACAAGCATTTGGCGCACAAACGGGGTACCCATTTCGGGGAGAGTCAGCGTGCCGGTGTTACACTCCAGCTGTTCCTCGGTCAAACCGAGCGGCTCGGGCGAAGTGAACAAACGATAGACATCAGGATCCGACATCGGGACATCCATAACGGGGATACCGCTGAATTCCTCGAGATATTTATAGGTCGTGGGGATAACATGGCCGAGGTTATCCAGCTTCAAAATGGTATCGTGAATGGAATGGAAATCAAAGTGCGTGGTCACGACCTCGGAGTTCGGGTCATCGGCGGGATGCTGAAGCGGGGTGAAATCCTCCGCTTCATAGTCGTTGGGCACAACGACCATGCCACCGGGATGCTGACCCGTGGTACGTTTTACGCCCGAGCAACCGATAGCGAGGCGCGTGCGCTCGGCGTTACTGAACACAAGCCCGCGCTCTTCTTCATATTTTTTAACATAACCGAACGCGGTTTTGTCCGCGACGGTAGAAATTGTGCCTGCCTTGAACACATGGTTGGGCGGGAACAAGGTTTCGGTGTAACGGTGGGCACGGGTTTGATATTCGTCGGCAAAGTTCAAGTCGATATCGGGCGCTTTGTCGCCGTCGAAACCGAGGAAGGTTTCGAACGGGATTTCGTGACCGTCGCGATCGAGCATTTCGCCGCAGTTCGGGCACACCTTTTCGGGAAGATCGAATCCCGAACCAACCTCACCTTTGATGAAAAATTCAGAATATTTACATTTTTTGCACACATAGTGCGGCGCCAGCGAGTTCACCTCGGAAATACCCGACATATGCGCAACGAACGATGAACCGACCGATCCGCGCGAACCAACCAGATAGCCGTTTTCTTCGGAGTTTTGCACCAGTTTTTGCGCGATCATGTACAGCACCGCAAAGCCGTGCTTCACGATCGAAGTCAACTCACGATCAAGACGCGCTCGGACAATTTCAGGCAGCGGATCGCCGTATTTTTCTTTGGCGCGGCGCCAGGTGATCTCTTGCAGTTCTTCGTCCGCACCCTCAATGCGAGGCGAATAGGTGCCCGTCGGGATCGGACGGATCTTTTCGATTTTATCGGCGATGAGGTTGGTGTTTTCGACAACGACCTCATAGGCTTTTTCCTTGCCGAGATATGCAAATTCATCGAGCATTTCCTGCGTGGTGCGGAAATACAGCGGTGCTTGGTTATCCGCATCATCAAAGCCCTGCACGCCCTGCAGAATGCGGCGGAACTCCTCGTCCTCGGGATCCATAAAGTGTACATCACACGTAGCGCACACGGGGATATTCAGCTTCTCGCCGATACGCACGATGGTGCGGTTGAATTCCTTGAGCTGATCCTCGTCGCGGGCAGTACCGTTGCGGATCATAAATGCATTATTACCAAGCGGCTGGATCTCAAGAAAATCATAAAACCGCGCGATATCCAGCATTTCGCCCCACGGGCGACCTTGCAACACTGCTTCAAACAGCTCACCCTGCTCGCACGCCGAGCCGATCAGCAAGCCTTCGCGATGCTCAAGCAGCTTGGTTTTGGTGATACGCGGGCGGCGGAAATAATTTTCCAGATGCGACCACGAGATGAGTTTGTAAAGGTTCTTAAGACCTGTCAAATTCTGCGCGAGCAGGATCATATGATAGGGTTTGACACCCTTCATATCGCCGCCCTTAAGACCGGTATTGATCTGCCCCACTTTTTCAATGCCGCGCTGTTCCTTCATTTCTTCGATAAACTTCAGAAAGATTTGCGCAAGCACGCGCGCATCATCGCACGCACGATGATGATTAAACGGCGGCAACTGCAGTGCCTTGGCAACCGTGTCGAGCTTATGGTTACGCAACTGCGGATAGAGCGCACGGGCAATCGGGACGGTATCGATCGAGGTGAACGGATAGTCCGTGCCGCTGCGTTCGGCAGCTTTTTTGACAAAGCCGGTGTCAAACGGTGCATTATGCGCGATCAATACGCAACTGTTACCGCAGAAATCGTAGAATTTTTGCAGCGCCTCCGCTTCGGCGGGCGCATCTTTCACCATATCGTTGGTGATACCCGTCAATTCCGTGATTTTTGCGGAAATGGGCATGCCGGGATTGACAAAGGTGTCGAACTCTTCGATAACCTCGCCGTTTTTCACACGCACCGCACCGATTTCGGTGATGCGATCGTTTTGTTGGGAAAGTCCGGTGGTTTCCAGGTCAAACACAATGCATTCATCGGTCAAAGCCGCATCGCTGTCCCCCGCTACCACAGGGATCATATCGTTGATATAATATGCCTCCACGCCGTAGAGAATCTTGATATCTTTATCGTCTTTAGCGAGCTTGGCGGCGGTGTTCATGGCATCGGGGAACGCCTGCACTACACCGTGATCCGTAACGGCAACGGCGGGATGACCCCACATTGCTGCACGTTTGACCAAATCCGAGCATTCGGTGACGGCATCCATGGAAGACATTTTGGTGTGCATATGCAGTTCGACACGCTTTTTCTCGGCGTTGTCCATCTTTTGATATTTCGCCACCAGTGCGAGCGCACGCAGGCGCAGCACATTACACTTGGCATACTCGTTATAATCGTAGCTGCCTTGTGCAAGGACACATACACCGTTTTTGACCGCCGAAAGCGCCTCGATTTTTTGCTTGTCGCGCTTTTTGTCCAGCCACATGTTTACCGTGACCGAGCCGGTGCGATCGGACAGGTGAAATTCATACAACACACGCGTGCCGTCGCGGCTTTCACGATGCTCTTTCTCCATGCCGAACACTTCGCCCCAAATGGTGACAAAGCTGCCGTCGGGTTCGATCGTTTTGATCGGCACGGGCATTTCGCGAATATCCTTGCCCCAAATCGTTTGCGCGGTCTCCAGATAGATCGGCAAGCCGTTTTGCGGCGGAATGTTAAAGCTAACGCCCGCCGTTTTCGGCTTGGCAGGAGCGCCTTCGGTATTCGGTGCAGCAGCCGCTGCTGCCGCTGCCGCCGCTGCTGCCGCGGCGCGTTTTTCCTCCAATTGCTTTTGTTCTTCATCGAGCGCCTTTTGCATGGCAGCACGATACTGCTCATCGTTTTCGTCCACGCCCTCGTCGCCGTGAAACACCACATTGACGTGCGCGCCGAACATCGTGAAGATCAAGTCGCGCAGTTGCTCATCCGCTTTGGTGGTGCGCAGCAAACGCACACCGCCGTGCGCGACATACACATCGAGCATGCCGCCTTCCACACGGCAAATCGCATCGTTGAATGCACCGTTTGCATGCTTATTTTTGCGGCAGAAAAGCGCAATTACCAGCGGCATGATCTCTTCGCAAAGCATCGTTTCGCTGAAATGCGGCACAATTTCGGCAGTGACGGAAAATGCAGCGCCGAGGATGTTTTCAAGCGACGCTATTGCGTCAAGCGTTACAGCGAAATCTCCGTATTGTATATCGACGCACAAATAACGCCCTACGCGCTGAAGCTTCATGCCGATCACTTCGGCTGCGCGCAGCTCCTGCGGCAAGGTGTTTATGTCTATATATTTTTCGAATGCTTCTTCAAATCTCATGGTTTTCATCCTTTTCAAGCACAAACATCGTATTTACAACCCATTTGTATCCGTATTCACAGTACGCTTATATATATGATTGCTTTTCGATTATAGCATGAACGCTTTATAAAGTTCAACTAATTTACGAAAGAATTTTTTTGTTGCAACAAAAAGCGGGATGCACCGCGTTTCGGGCATCCCGCAAACATTATAATTTTTTGATTTCGCTCATAAGCGTTTCCACAGCCACCGCTTCATCGACCGTGCAAAGCACCTCGCCCTTTTTAAATATGGCAAATTTGCCTTTGCCGCCCGCCATGCCGATGTCCGCTTCGCGGGCTTCACCCGGGCCGTTAACAATGCAGCCCATGATCGCCACGGTGATATCCTTTTTGACGGATGCAAGACGGTTTTCCACCTCGGAAGCGATGCGAATCAGATCGACCTGCGTGCGGCCGCAGGTCGGGCAGGACACAAGACGCGCGCCGCCTTTGCGCAGACCGATCGCTTTGAGCAGATCGATGCCGGCAGCAATCTCTTCGACGGGATCTGCCGTTAACGATACGCGAATGGTATCGCCGATGCCGGAAAGCAGCAAGCCGCCGATACCTGCCGCTGATTTGATAAGACCCATTCTTGCCGTTCCCGCTTCGGTAACACCGAGATGTAACGGATATTGACAGCGCGAGGCAATCAAGGTGTAGGCATCCTTCATGATTTGCACATCGGACGATTTGAGCGACAGCACAATGTCGTCGAAATCCGCTTTTTCCAAAAGCGATGCATGGTACAGTGCGCTGTCGCACAACGCTTCGGGGGTCGGATGACCGTATTTCGCGAGAATCTCTTTTTCCAGCGATCCCGCGTTCACACCGATGCGGATCGGGATGTTTTTGGCGCGGCACGCCGCCGCTACCTCGCGCACGCGCGCATCGTCGCCGATATTGCCGGGGTTGATACGCACCTTATCAATGCCTGCTGCCACACTTTCGAGCGCCAGCGTATAATCAAAATGAATATCGGCAACGAGCGGGATATCCACCGCTTCTTTGATGGCGGGGATCAGGCGCACAGCTTCCTTATCGGGAATCGCGACACGCACGATCTCGCAACCTGCCGCCGCCAAGCGGCGCGCTTGCTCGACATTACCCGCCACATCCGCTGCGGGGACATTGAGCATCGATTGTACTGTTACGGGCGCGTCGCCGCCGATAGCAACACTGCCGCAATACACCGTTTTACACTCCCGTCGATTCATAAAGAAATCCTCCTTTTAACCGCCGACAATCAAGCGTTTAATATCATTAAAGCTGATAAGCACCATAAACAAGAGCAACAACGCCAGTCCCACAAAATGCACGACCGCTTCGAATTTTTGAGGAACGGGACGGCGGAAGATCGCTTCGAACAACAAGAATACCAAGCGACCGCCGTCCAGCGCGGGAAGGGGCAACAAATTGAGAACACCGACATTCACACAAATCAATGCAAACATATACAGCAAACTGTAAATATCTTCGCGGGAGACGGTTTCAGCCGCCTGACCGACCATATCACCGATGATATCCACCGTGCCGATCGGGCCCGCAAGTTCGTTGAGCCCGTATTTACCGCCGATCATGTCCACCATACTCCACCACACGGTAGTAACAAGTGAGCATTCGGTTTTGGCGGTTTGGGTAACCGTGTTCCACACGGTCGGCGACACACCCAGCAGCACAAAATCATAACGCAAATAGCGCACGCCGTCCTCGGTGGTATTAATCGTAAATCTCACCTCGGGCAAGGACACCTTTTGCACCTTATCGCCGACGGTGCGTTTCACCATCATCGGCATGACGCCGTCCTCATCGCTTTGCATAATCATCATCATATCGTTATACGTCAGTACGGCGCGGCTGTTGATGCTGATGATCGTATCACCCGCACGCAGACCGCTTTGATATGACGGTGTATCCTCTTCGAGCTGAGCAATAGTCGGTGTGCCGTAAAGCACCTCGCCGTGCGAAAGCGGCGTAAAGCATCCGATGGCAACCGCAAGCACCAAAAAGCCGAGCAGGAAATTCATCGCCACACCGGCAACGACGATCGCTATACGTTTTAAAACGGATTTATTACCGAACGCACGCGGATCGTCGCTCGCCTCATCCTCGCCTTCCATCGCGCAAAAGCCGCCGAACGGCAGCAGACGCAGCGAATATTTGGTTTCCTTTTTACCGAAGGAAACCAGCTTCGGCCCCATACCGAGCGCGAATTCATTGACCCGCACACCGCACGCCTTCGCCACCAGAAAATGCCCGAGTTCATGCACAAAGATGATCACACTGAACATCAACAGGGCAATGATAATCTTCACAACACCAAACAAAACACTAAAACTCCCTTTCCGTTAGCACGCCGTGTCAAGCATTGGCGAGCACCAGTTCACGCGCGGCACAATCGGTTTCGAGCACCGTTTGCACATCGCCGTTTTGCGGCCATGTCTCACGCAGAGCGCATTCCACCAGTCGCGGAATATCCATAAAACCGATCTTGCCTTCCATAAAGAGCGCCACCGCCTGCTCATTGGCGCCGTTAACGGCAGCGGGTGTCATGCCGCCGATTTTGATTGCTTCACGGCAAAGCGGCAAACAGCGGAAGGT
>JAZURB010000292.1:0-12597 GCA_045605945.1 Acutalibacteraceae bacterium | reverse complement strand
CCTTCGACAATGTTGTCGAAGGTGCTTTTTTTATAACATATCCAATTGGTTTTGAAGGTTTTCCCACTCTTCCATAAGCAGCAACAGTTGCTCTTCACCCTGTTCGATTTCCGAAGAAAGCGACAAAACCTTTTCGTAATTCGCCGCCGTTTCGGGGAGTTCCAACGCAGATTTAGCAGCATCGATTTGTTCTTCGGTTTTTTGGATTTGCTGCTCAAGCGCACGAATGTCGGCACTGAGTTTACGACGAAGCACTGCTTGCTCACGCTTAACACCGCCTGTCGGCTTTGTGGCTGTTGCAGTTTGAGCAGGAGGTGCTGCTTTGGCATTTTGTTCACGCTGAACCCGCTCGCAAAGCGTATCGTATCCGCCCTCGATCGTTTGCGTACCATCGGGCAAGAGACGAATCATACGACGGGCCATGCGATTGATAAAATAGCGATCATGCGACACAATCAGCATGGTACCGTTATAATCCATAAGCGCTTCCTCAAGCGCCTCACGTGACGGAATATCCAAATGGTTGGTGGGCTCGTCAAGCAACAGTAAATTATCGCCCGCCAGCATCAACTTAAGCAAAAGCAGGCGTGCACGCTCGCCGCCGCTGAGCAATCCGACCTGTTTAAACACATCGTCGCCGCGGAACAAAAACGCCGCCATAGCCGACCGAATTTGCGTTTGCGTCATTTGCGGATAGGTATCCCACAGTTCATCGATCGCCATTTTTTCGTCATGCAGACCGCTTTGCGTTTGATCGTAATACCCGACGGTAATATTTGTGCCGAGACGCACAAAGCCGCGATCCGCCGCCATATCACCATGGACGATTTTTAGCAGGGTACTTTTGCCGCAGCCGTTCGGGCCGTAAAGAAAGCAGCGGTCACCTTTGCGAAGATGTAATTCGACATGTTGAAACAACGGCGCAGAGCCAAACGATTTGGATAGTTCCGCCCCCTCGATCACCTCGTTGCCGCCCTCACGCAGCGCTTCAAATCGAAATTTAATCGACGCGAGCTCCGCTTCGGGAATGACAAGCTCCGCTTTTAAGCGTTCCACGCGCTTTTCACGGCTTTCCGCTGCGCGAATACTTTTTTCGCGGTTCCATTGCTTTAGCAAGGAGATATTATCTTCAATGCGGCGAATTTCACGCTGAGCGTGTGCATAATGCTTTTGCTCAATTTCCATATCTTTTTGGCGTTTTTCTTTATGCGCGGTATAGTTGCCGTTTGTAAAATGCAAATGACCGTTTGCCAGTTCCATAGTTTGTGTAGTCACACGATCCAAAAAATAGCGATCGTGGGAAATCACGATAATCGCACCGCGATAGTCACCGAGAAATTCTTCGAGCCATTCAACCGATTCAATATCGAGGTGGTTAGTCGGCTCATCAAGAAGCAAGAGCTGACTGTCTGATAACAGCAACCGCGCCATAGCCGCTTTGGAACGCTGTCCGCCGCTGAAAGTGTCCATGGTGCGCGACAAATCCGCTTCGGAAAAACCGAGACCGAGCAGTGCCGAACGCACGCGAGCTTTATAGTACAAACCGCCTTCCGCAGAAAAACGCTCCTGCAAACGCGCTTGCCGCTCAATCAATTCATTATCCCCCATAAACAGCGGATCTTCCAGCATACCGTGCAGTTGCTCAAGCTCCGTTTCCATGGTGATAAGCGGCATAAACACACGGCACACTTCATCAAACAAAGTCACATCCGTGTCGTCGGTCATATGCTGTTGCATAAAACCGACGCGCAGCCCCTTTGCTTTGACAACTTGTCCTTCATCGGCAGACAAATTGCCGATCAGCATTTGAAACAGCGTACTTTTACCGCAGCCGTTAACGCCGACAAAGCCGACACGGCTTCGCTCTTCTATATCAAAGCTGACATCGTGAAATAACACCCGCTCACCGAAATGCTTTGCCACATGGTGGCAACTAAGAAGCGGCATGGGTTATTCACTCTCCTTATCGAACATGTCGATCGCATACAACGCAGCGCCCTGCTCTGCAAAGGACGCGGTATCCGCTGCAGGCAAATACATAAAACCGTTATGAACACGACCGCCGTTTTTCACAAACGATACAAAACCGCGCTTAAGCGAGGTATCTGCTTCGACGGTATTTACATCGAACGAGCCTGCGTCGGTTTTAAACACAAAGCAATAGAAACCGTCTGCACCCGACGGGACCGGTGCTAAGTAAAGATCGCGATTGAGACGGTTGATGCCGCTTGTTTCGGGAAGCATATCTTTCAATTGCGGGCTGTAAAGCCACGAATAGCTTTGCACCGAGCGCACCTTTAAATCGGGAAAATATTTTGCAAAGAACGCCACGCCTTTCTCAAACGAATCCGCAGCAGCCTCAAAATTATACGGAATATCCGACGGGATATGGAAGCTCAGCGCCGTATCACCGCTGTCAAACGCCAATTCCCACTCGTCGGCAGGCAGTTCAACATAGCGATTAAGAACGCGTCCGTCAGGTGCGATGAGATACCCGTCTGTTTCGCCTTTGGCAGCACAGGAGGTAAACACAACCTGGTCGTCCGCGGACGCGAACTGACCAAATTCATCAAATCGGCGCTCGGCAGTATACAACATAAGCAGTTTGCCGTCCGCTTTGCGACGGAGCATACGATAACCTTCGGGGACGCGTTCGGGCTCATAGCGAAACGCACCGGCTTGATACATCGTCGCGAAAGAACAGACAGCGCGCCAATGGAACATGGACGGTACGCCATAGATGCCTTCGTCGCCGAGCGGCCCGCCATCCGCTGCGCCGCGATGCTCGTTCAGGCATTCTTCGGGAATGCCGCGACGACGCGCATCGCCAATGCCTTTGATGAGGATTTTCGTAAGAAGCAACAGCATAAAGGTACGATCGTATTTACCGAGCGTCGGCGGTACAGGCTCCGCATAAAACTCGTTTTCATGCGGGCCGCGATACACACACAGCGCATAAAACATCAGCATAAACGCAAAATGTAATTCTTCATCGGCTTGAATACACGCAAGGCAGGCAAGCATATCGGGGACGCCGTCTTTGCTGATAAATCCTTCTTCAACGAGAGCGTTAAGTGCCTCGATATCCAAAATCGGCTCCTTTTTAACCTGCGGCCACGCGGTATTAAAACGCTCAAAAACCGCATCATACACCTCAGGCCAAGCATCAATACCCAAAACCTCTGCAATATGTGTTGTCGTCATACTCTATTCCTCATTTCATTTATTTAATCAGTTCCATAAAATCATTCTCGGTCAAAATCGGCACGCCGAGCTGCTGCGCTTTCGTCAGCTTGCTTCCCGCCTCTTCGCCCGCGAGAACATACCCTGTCTTCTTTGAAACGCTTGACGCGGTTTTACCGCCGTATTTTTCAATCAAATCAGACGCTTCCTTGCGCGTCATAGTCGGCAGCGTACCGGTCAAAACAAATGTCACGCCCGCGAAACGATCATCCACGCGTTCGGTTAAATCGGTCATATTCACGCCCGCTGCCGCGAGACGGTTGATGAGTTCTTTGGAGGATTCGCGCGCAAAAAACGATGCAACACTATGCGCCATAATGCCGCCGAAGCCCTCGATCGTGCTCATTTCTTCCTCCGACGCATCTGCAACCGCATCCATGGTACGGAAATGCGTTGCAAGAAGTTTGGCAGCTTTTTCGCCGATATGCCGAATACCGAGCGCATAAATCACACGATACAAGTCGTTGCTCTTGGACGCTTCGATAGCAGCCAGCAAATTATCAGCCGATTTTTCTCCCATACGTTCAATGGCAGCGATGCGTTCTCGAGGCAGATCATACAAATCATACACTTGGCTGACGAGTCCCTCTTCGAGCAGCAGATCAACAACCGCAGGCCCAAGGCCTTCGATATCCATCGCGTCACGAGAGGCGAAATGCACCAAATTGCGCGCACGCTGGGCAGGACAATCGGGGTTGAGACAGCGCACCGCCGCTTCGCCGTCCTCGCGTGATACCGTTTCTCCGCAGGACGGACAATTCTCGGGGAACATCACCCTCACCGCTGTTTGCGAATGACGCACAACACGCAACACTTCGGGAATGATCTCTCCCGCTTTACGCATCACCACCGTATCGCCGAGACAAAGCCCTTTTTCGGCAATAAAATCTTCGTTATGCAGCGTTGCACGGCTGACCGATGTACCTGCCAATGTTACAGGCTCAAACACACCGATCGGGGTGATCACGCCCGTTCTGCCGACTTGAAACTCGACATCGAGCAGCGTTGTTTCTTTCTCTTCGGGCGGATATTTAAACGCCACCGCCCATTTCGGGAACTTTCCCGTGCTGCCCAGCAGCTCACGCTGCGCAAAATCATCCACCTTAATAACCGCACCATCCATGTCAAACGCGAGTGTCGGACGCGCTTGACCGAGGCGGCGCACCTCTTCGATCGCTTCTTCTATTGTGTCGCAGACATAGCAAGACGGAATTACGGGAAGCCCCCACGCCTTCATCAGCGCAATCGACTCACTGTGCGCCAACGGTGTCACGCCGTCAACCGCCTGTAAATTAAACGCAAACATATCCAGATGCCGTTCTTTCGCAACCACAGCATCCTTTTGACGCAACGATCCCGCCGCGGCATTACGGGGGTTTTTGAAGGCTTTTTCGGCGTTTTCTTCTTGGCGTTTCACCAACGCAGCAAAAGAGGCACGCGACATATATACTTCACCGCGTACAATCACCTCGGGATAAGTGACATTCAGCGTGTGCGGCACACTATCGATAACGCGAATATTATGGGTGACATCCTCACCGACCGCACCGTTGCCGCGCGTCGCGCCGCGCACCAGCTTACCGTTTTGATATTCCAGCGAAACACTGAGACCATCAATTTTCGGTTCAACAACATAGCGCACTTGCGGCGCAATCTCACGCACGCGGCGATCAAACGCAATCAGTTCATCTTCCGAAAAGACATCCTGCAAGCTGAGCAACGGGACCTTATGCGCTACCGGTGCAAATTGCGCCGACACCGCACCGTGAACTCGCTGGGTATACGAATCGGGCGTGATTAGCGAAGGATACTCTTTCTCCAATATTTTGAGTTCACGCGTGAGCGCATCAAACTCATCATCCTCAATTTCAGGCGCATCGTTATCGTAATACCGACGGCTGTGATATTCAATTAATGCGCGGAGTTCTTCAACACGCGCAGCAGCTTCGCGAAATTCCATGGCATTTCCGTTCCTTTACTTCAAGCTGACTCTATTATACCCTGTTTTGCGATGGTTTGCAATGGGTTTTCATCATCCGATATCGCCATAATTAAATATATCATCCGCCACCTCGGGATCACTGATCACATTGGTATACGATTCGGGGACTTCGCCCACCAAAATCGTTTCGCCGATCAAAAACGAGCATTTCATTTCCGTATCGGCGCTTTGCAGCGGGAGTGTAACCGACAGCGGTACCGTAACCACCATGATAATACTGTGTAACACTTGATTGATACCTGCGCCGTCAAAATGATACTCAAGCGCAACCGACGGCACAGATGACAGCGTATATCGGCAAGGGACGGAAGGGCCGCGCGCAGAAAGCAACGCAACACCGCACAGCGTTCCGAGTGGGACAGTCACGGTTTGCACGGCAATTTGCGCAAACTTATCGCGCACTGCGCAAACCGTTTCGGATTTGATACGATTGATTTTTGCCGAATTCGCCTGCAGTGAGGTAACAACGCCCGCATCGTTACAGGAAACAACAATCAAATCGTTATAGTCTGTTTGCGCATTATCCAGCATCGATTGTACAACGCCGTTCACAATGTCAGTGGCGGTATTTTTCGCCAGTTTACAAGCACTGTCGAGCATTAAAGGTCGAAATTGATACCCCAGAAAAGCCGATACGGAGACAATCAACGTCAGCAGCACCACCAAGCGAAGGTGTTTACTTCTTTTTCGTTTCATTCCCTCACCTCCTCCTATCACGATACGCCGTGACTAAGGAAACGGTGAGAAAAAAGCGAGAAATCTCATCGATTTCTCGCTTTTAAAAACCGTATTAGAGAGCTGCCGCCACCGCGTCGCCCATCGCATCGGTACCGATTTTGGTGGTACCTTCGGTATAGATGTCGGGAGTACGAAGCCCATCTTCGAGCACTTTTTCCACGGCTGCTTCAATTGCATCCGCTGCCGCAATTTCATCAAACGAATAACGCAGCATCATCGCAACCGACAGAATGGTCGCCAGCGGATTTGCCACATTTTGACCCGCAATGTCGGGTGCAGAGCCATGGATCGGCTCATACAGACCACGCGTACCCTCACCGAGCGAAGCGGACGCCAGCATGCCGATCGAACCGGCAATCTGCGACGCTTCATCGGACAGGATGTCGCCGAAAATGTTGGAGGTTACAAGCACATCAAACTGCTTGGGATCGCGCACAAGCTGCATAGCAGCGTTATCGATGTACAGGTGGTTGACCTCAACCTCAGGATAGTCTTTTGCCATTTCATTGACGGTTTCACGCCACAAACGCGAGCTCTCCAGCACATTGGCTTTATCGATGCTGTGCAGCTTGCCGCCGCGTTTTTTCGCAGTTTCAAACGCCACCTTAGCGATGCGCTGCACTTCGGGTTTCGAATAATACTCGGTATCGTAAGCACCTTCAACACCGTCTTTGTTGGTGCGGCCGCGCTCGCCGAAATAGATACCGCCAGTCAACTCGCGCACTACCATGATATCCATGCTGTCACCGATGATGTCGGGACGAAGCGGACAAGCGCTTTTCAGCGGACCGTAAATCTTCGCGGGACGCAAGTTCGCAAACAAACCGAGCGCCGCACGAATGCCGAGCAGACCCGCTTCGGGGCGTTGTTTACCCGAAAGGCCGTCCCACTTATAGCCGCCGACAGCGCCAAGCAGCACCGCATCGGACGCAAGGCATGCATCGATCGTCGCTTGCGGCAACGGCTCATTCGTTGCGTCAATCGCCGCACCGCCGATGAGTGCGTCGGTATAATTAACGGTAAAATCGTATTTCTTGCTGACGGCATCGAGAACCTTCACAGCTTGGTTGACGATTTCGGGGCCGATACCGTCACCTTTGAGCAAAGTTACATTATACGTTTTCATAATCAGCCTTCCTCCTTCACACTACGGTTGATTGCATTGAGAACACCTTTGACAGACGCACGATTGATGCTTCCCGATACGCCGACACCGTAAATCGGTGTGCCGTCGGGCTTGCGCAAGCGAATATAAGCAACTGCTTTGGAGTTCGAGCCCGCAGAAATCGCATGCTCATGATACGCAAGGAACTCGTAGCCGTTCACGCCGACCTGCGGCAATGCATTAAAGAATGCGTCAAGCGGACCGTTGCCGACCGACTGCACTTCGATCTCACGATCGTCCACACGGATGGAACCGAAGAAATGCACATCGTGTTCACCGGTTTCTGCATTGATATGCTCGTCATCCACAAAGCGGCAAGCATGCAGTTCATACTTCTTGGGCGTTTTGCGATATTCTTTTTCGAACACACCGTAGACCTCATCGGTCGAGATCTCGCGACCTGCTTCATCACACGCCGCTTTGACAAGTGCGCCGAACTCGGCGTGCATATCTTTCGGAAGATGATAACCGAAGGTGTGCTGCATAACATACGCAGCGCCGCCTTTGCCCGATTGCGAGTTGATACGAATAATCGGCTCATACTCACGGCCGACATCGGCAGGATCGATCGGCAGATACGGGATCTCCCAATATTCGGTGCCGCTTTGCTCCATGTACTCGTGACCTTTGTTGATCGCGTCCTGGTGCGAACCGGAGAATGCCGTGAACACCAATTGACCGACATACGGCTGGCGTTCGCCGATACGCATACCCGTGCAACGCTCAAACAGATCGCGATATTTGGGAAGATCATGGAAATTCAGCTGCGGGTCAACACCTTGGGTGAACATATTCAGACCCATGGTGACGATATCAAGGTTGCCTGTGCGTTCACCGTTGCCGAAGAGCGTGCCTTCCACGCGATCGGCACCCGCCAGCAAACCGAGCTCTGCTGCAGCGACACCGGTGCCGCGGGCGTTATGCGGATGCAAGCTGATAATGGCTGCTTCTCGGTTGGGCAAATGACGGATAAAATATTCAATCTGGTCAGCGTGGGTGTTCGCCGTGCACATCTCGACGGTATTGGGCAGGTTAAGGATAACAGGGTTTTCTTTGGTTGCACCCAGCGTTTCCATAACGCGCGCACAAATCTCCACCGCATAATCCATTTCCGTGCCCGAGAAGCTTTCGGGCGAATACTCGTAGCGAATATTCGTGTCACCGTCATAACTTTCCGCAAGCTCACGGATAAGCTTTGCGCCTTCCACAGCGATGTCCACGATACCCGCCATATCTTTCTTAAACACAACTTTGCGCTGCAAAGTCGAGGTCGAATTATAGAAATGGATGATGACATTTTTCGCGCCGCGAATCGCCTCAAAAGTCTTACGAATCAAATGCTCACGCGCTTGCACAAGCACCTGGATAGTCACATCGTCGGGAATGTGGCCGCCTTCAATCAGCTCACGGCAAATTTCATATTCCGTTTCGGATGCCGAAGGAAAGCCGACTTCGATTTCTTTGAAGCCCATGTCACAAAGCGCCTTGAAAAACTCAAGCTTCTGCTCGAGATTCATCGGATTGATAAGCGCTTGGTTGCCGTCACGCAGGTCAACACTGCACCAAATGGGCGCTTTGTCGATCACACGCGTGGGCCATTGACGATCGGGTAGGTCAATCTGCTCAAACGGACGATATTTTTGAAAAGACGGTTTTAACATAACAACCGCACCTCCTCTGAATCTTATAAAAAATCGCTCGTCCCCGAAAGACAGGGACGAGCGAGAAATTCGCACGCGGTACCACCCAAATTCAGGCGCATAAGCGCCCCTCTCACCTCACATGAAGGTGTCGGTTGTTAACGGAACCACCCGTTTCGCCCTCCCCTTTTCGGCTCGGACGAACGACTCCGGGATGAGTTATACACACAAGGCTTCCTCATCGGCTCGCACCAACCGCCGATTCTCTGAGCAGGCTATCCTGTGTCTTGTTCCCTTCACAGTCTTTTCGGAAACGATATTGCTAATATTATACGCAAAACACATCGTATTGTCAACCCCGAAACGGGATTTTTCATTATTTCCGACGGTTTGCCATTGTTAAGAGCCGCAACAACTGCAATACGGACGCCGCAAGAGCAGCCACATAGGTCAACGCCGCCACAGTGAGCACTTTTTTGGCGCCTTGCGCTTCCTGCGCGTTAAGGATCCCGTAAGCCTCGATCGCTTTCATGGCACGGCGGCTGGCATTTAGCTCCACAGGCAGCGTGATCAGCTGAAACAATGTCACAGCAGCGTATAACAAAATACCAAAATAAATAATCGGTTGCCACGCAAAAATAAAGCCGATAAGCGCCAACGGAATTGCTGCCGCAGACGCAAACTGTACCACCGGTAAAATTGCAGCACGCGCCTTAATCGGTCCGTAACCGTGCGCATACTGCACGGCGTGCCCCGCTTCGTGTGCCGCGATGCCGACTGCAGCAACACTGGCGCTGTTGTAAACACTCTCTGAAAGACGGATGCAATTTGCCTTCGGATCATAATGATCGCTCAGATGCCCGCTCGTTTGATAAATCGGGCAATCGGTTACGCCATGATTTCGCAGCACGATTTCTGCCGCTTGCGCACCGGTAAGTCCGCGCAAATTACGAACAGCATTATATTTATTAAATGTGGATGTGACCTTTGCTTGAATACCCAGCGACGCGATCATAATAGCAACCAATGCAAAATACAACAGCATCGAAAACGCATCGGTATAATAAACATGATAGAACAAAAAGGTCATCCTTTCTTACGCATACATCGCGGTGACGACAGCACCGTGATCAATCAGCTCACACAGATAGTTTGGCACATCGACAGGCAAATTATAACGGCACGCTTGTGCCGCGTCCGCATCGGCAAACAAAGCATATACCGCCGAACCACTACCGCTCATCATCGCACCGAGTGTATTGTTTTCGCGCAGCGTCGCAAGGAGTTCCTCCACAGCGGGAATGGCAAGTGCTTGTTCAAAAGCGTTGGAAAGCAACGCGCCGACAGCAGCCATATTTTTCTCCTTGATCGCCGCAAGCATCCGTGTTTGATCGACACGCACGGTTTCTTTGCTGTCCACCGCCGCATAGGCGTCTTTTGTGGAAACACCGATAGGCGGTTTGGCAACCACCACCGCACACGGCGGCAACGGATCGAGAGGTGTAATGATCTCACCGATACCTTCAACGAACGCTGTGCCTCCTACGATGCAAAACGGCACATCCGCACCGACCTTTTCGCCGAGAGCACAAAGTTGTTCGGTGGTAAACGGATGATCATACAGAGCATTCAGCCCCACAAGCACAGCCGCCGCGTCGGCCGATCCACCGCCCATGCCCGCTTGCTGCGGGATGATTTTTTTGACAAAAACACGCACACACGGCGCTTTGCCGAGCGCGTCATAAAATACGCGCGCCGCTTTATGAGCGGTGTTGCGTTCATCGGCAGGAACGGCAGGATCGTCAACAGTCAACACAATGCCGTCGATACCATCATCTGCTTCCAGCGCAACCTCATCCGCCAAAGAAATCGATTGAAACACCGAAGAAAGCAAGTGATAACCATCTTCGCGGCGTCCTTCGATATTCAGCGTTAAATTGATTTTTGCCGGTGCCGATACCGTCGCTTTCACGCAAGGATCACTCCTCTTTCAGCAAGCCGCGTTCCGTCAAAAATTCACGAATACGACGCAGCGCCTCTATAATATGCTTAATAGAATAGCAATAGGAAATACGGACAAAGCCCTCGCCGCAATCGCCGAACGCCGTGCCGGGAACGACCGCCACATGCTTTTGCATAAGCAGCTCGGTACAGAATTCCTCGGAGGTCATGCCGGTGATTTGAATGGACGGAAATACATAAAATGCGCCTTGGGGATCAAAGCAAGTCAATCCCATTTTGTTGAGCTCATCCACGATCAAACGACGACGCTGATCATAGTCATTGCGCATGGAAACCACATCGTCATCGCCGTTATCCAGCGCCTCGATCGCCGCATATTGCGCCGTTGTAGGCGAACACATAATGCCGTATTGGTGCAGCTTAATAATCTGCTGCATCACAGGCGCGGGTCCGCACACATAACCAAGGCGCCAGCCGGTCATCGCATATGCTTTTGAGAAGCCGCTGACAAGCAGCGTGCGTTCTTTCATGCCGTCGATTGCCGCAAAGCTGGTGGGACCTTCATCGTGATAGGTGAGCTCACTGTAAATCTCGTCGCTGAGCACCATAATATCCGTGCCGCGCAGCACGTCGGCGATTGCTTCGAGATGCACACGATACATCACCGCACCCGTCGGATTGTTGGGGAACGGTAAAATCAACAGCTTGGTTTTATCGGTAATGGCAGCCTTAAGTGTTTCGGGGGTTAAGCGAAACATATCTTCCGCCGAAGTGTTAAGCGTAACGGCAACACCGCCCGCCATTTCCGCCAAAGGCGCATAGCATACAAAGCTGGGCGACGGCACAAGCACCTCATCGCCGGGGTTGATCAGAGCACGCATGCACAGATCGATGGCTTCACTGCCGCCGACCGTCACGAGAATATCGGTAGCACCGTTATATTCCACATCGAAGCGACGCTTTGTGTAGCGTGCAATTGCTTCGCGCAGCTCCGCAAAACCGGCATTCGGCGAATACCAGGTTTTGCCGCGCTCCAGTGTGCGGATACCAACCTCGCGAATGTGCCACGGCGTGGAAAAATCCGGTTCACCGATGGACAGCGAGATCACATCTTCCATCTCATGCGCTAAATCAAAAAAACGGCGGATACCCGACGGCTTTAATTCGCACAGAGTTTTATTCATCAGGGATTCATACTGCATAGTTTACAGAACTCCTCTCTCATCCTTCTCGTCATCGAGGAAAATGACATTGTTTTCCTTATAACGACGCAGAACGAAATGGGTTGCCGTCGAAACGACAGTCTCCAGCGGCGAAAGGCGTTTTGCTACAAACATCGCGACATCCTTAAAGGTAGGCGCATTAACAACAATGGAAAAATCATAGCCGCCCGACATCAGCGAAATGCTTTCGACCTCGCGGAACTTCATGATGGTTTCGGCAATGCCGTCAAAACCTTTATCCTTCTTCGGGGTCACATGCAATTCGATGATCGCCGTAACATATTCGCGATCGGTTTTATCCCAATCAATAACAGGCTTATAACCGCGAATAACACCGCTTTTCTCCAGCGCTGCGATTTGATCGGCGACCTCTTTTTCGCTGCGACCGAGCATCGCCGCAAGCTGCGCATTGCTCATACGCGCATTTTTATCCAGCAAAGTCAATAATTTATCCATGATAATTCCTCCGTTAGTTAAAGATTTCACGCCAAAGTCAGCGTGATCGGTTGTCGTTTGTGATAGACGGTAATACCGTCAAAGCCGATCGCTTTTGCCATTGCCCACGCCGCGTCCAAATCCGCGCCGACCTCATGCGGACGGTGCGCATCCGAGCCGATCGTGATA
>JAZURB010000291.1:0-14083 GCA_045605945.1 Acutalibacteraceae bacterium | reverse complement strand
AGCAGTTGTTTTTGCAGATATTGCTCACTTCAATCAGTCCGCGAATATATACGGTATTGCCGTATACCGCTTTACGGGCAGCAACCGCTTTTTCGGCAGCAGCTTTGGCAAGCGACGGCGAAAACCCGTCGATCAGGCGCTGATAATCGGCAAGAGACAGCGCATGTTCCCGCTCGAGCGTATTGAGCAATATGAGCAGCTCATTCATGCGACATCACACTCGAATAGGCAGTTTTCACGCTGATATGCTCGATGCGACCGATCTTGCCGGACAGCGTCGCGATCACATCCTGCGGTGCATCCACCGCAACCGCCACAATATGGATGCCTTTTTCGCGATACGGCAAACCCATGCGTCCGATGATATAATCACCGTATTCATGCAGCACGGCGTTGAGCCGCTCGACAGCATCGCGATTTTCAACGATCACGCTGATCACCGCTACACGCGTATCCATTCCGATTCCTCCTTAAGATAAACAAAAAACAGCACCGTTTTTGGGTATAACGGTGCTGTTTCTGATACATCGATATATAACTGAAGAAACGCACCTTTCACGCAGAACGCATCTTAATGTCAGGTCCATTTACAGTATACTGAAAAATCACAAAAAAGTCAACAATAAACAAAGAATTTAATCCGTGTTGTCGTCCGCGTCGACAACGACAATGCCTCGCTTTTTGCGCACGGCGGTGATCGTTTTGTCGGCAACAAAGGCGATCAAAATGAGGATAAGTTCGGCAACCGTTACCCACAGGCGGGAGACGATCGAGATCACCTCGGGGAAGCCGTCGCCCATGATGAGGCTGAGGCCCAAAATCATGATACCTTCACGCACGCCGATGCCCGACGGGGTGAAGATCGCGAGAATGCCGATGATCGCGGACAGCGCGAACACACCGCCGACATACATCATCTGCGACATGGGGATATCGGGGTTGATGGACAAGGCAAGCAGATAAAAGCCAAAGCCGACGATCAGCCAGTTGCACACAAACAGCAGCACGACCTTGATCATCTGCAGATAGTTCATGGGAATCTCCATGTCGTCCTTCTTGATCCATTTGCCGAGCGTGCGCAGGAAGAAATTGATGATCGACGGGTTGATCAGCACGAAGAACGCGATGACAAACAAAATCGTCAACCACATATACTGCCGCAGCTCTTCGTTCGGGAAAAAGAACAGCGAGATCAAGAACAGAAATGCGGCGCCCAGCAGGGTGCACACATTTTCGATAAAGAAGCAGATCGTGGGTTTGCGGATCGGGATCCCTTTTTCGGTATAGGCAGGCAGACGCGCTGCAAGCATAAACACCTTGCCGGGAATGTATTTTCCGAGAATGGAATACAGATAACAACTTACCGCACGCGGCAAACGAATCTGACATTCATTAAGCACGGTGATATAATGCCACAGGCACGCAAGCGTGATTTTATAGATGAAATAGAACACCATGGAGCCTGCGAAAATCCACCAATCGATCTCCGAAATTACGCTGGCAAACTCATCCCAGTTTCTTATAAAGTAGCGCGCAAGAAAGAACACCACTGCCGCCAAAAACAGCGCTTTGACGAGTTTCATGATCTTCTTTTTCTTGCTTGGTTGTTCCGAAGCCACAGCTAGTCACCTCACTTTATCAGAAGCTTAACAACACGCGGATAAAGCACATGTAATAATAAATCACAAACATCGGTACTTTGGCGAGCTTGTCGGGATGCTCATAGGAATAGCGGCGGTTTTTCTCAGCAAGGCGGAACGCCAAACGGTGATTCCACTTGCTCTTATCCGCTGTATCCAGCGAAGAAGCGCCCTTGATATCCGCACAGCGGAACTTAAAGACCAGCGCGCGCTTTTGGCTCTTGATCGCTTTGGTATCGGACAGGTGCGATTCGCACAGCACGCCCGCCTCGACCGCTTCGCGATACAGCGCATACGCCTTTTCCGAGCGGATGACGCAGCCTGTGTGCTTGACGGGGTTTTTCTTCATTTCCTTGAGCCAGATATCACCGAAGCTGATGTCCGACGCTTTACCGAAATGATCCTGGCAGGTCATACAGCCCGTTTTCTCGAAGAAATACGCGTTTTTATAGGCGCAAATCGTTTTCGGATACGAGAGCGATTTTTCGCTGCCGTCCGCATACATGACCGTAGATAAGCCGCGCCAGTGACCGCGACGATAGTACAGACGCGTGGCGTTTTCAAGCGAGATGCCCGCCTTGGCAAGCGGCAACGTTGTGGCGCCTTCCGCGTGGTTGCCGCTGCAATAGAGTGCGAGTTTAAGCACGATCTTATCCGCCAGCGCCTCGTCCTTTTTCATGAGCGTATCGAGCGCGCGGATCATGCAAGGCGTCATCACTACGGCAATTTTGCCGTCGAATTCTTTGACCATGTCGATATGCTTCATGAGCGGCATATCCATATAAATACTTGACGAGCAGGAGCGAATCTCCTCCTCGGAGGTGGCGATGAAGGTATCGTAAGACAGCTTGCCGTCTTCGATCTTGCTCTTTGTCACCCACGCGCCGTCAATGTGCCCCTCTTTGAGCCAGTGGCAAAGCAACGCGGTGATCATGCCGCCCGATGCGGCGTTGGCACGGATGGTTTCGTCCGACGCATAGCCTTTGCGGCAAGCGATATGCTCGCCGAGATAACGATCGGGATCGTTATAATCAAACAGCTTTTTCAAGCGTTTCGAGGGTTTGGCAATGATGCCGTCAATCACGCCGGAGATGTGACGGATATTGTCGCGGGAGCTTTCCATGACCTCATCATAATACAGGTTGAGGTTTTGGCGAATGGCATCCTCATTTTGGGTGAATTCCTCGAAGGAAGCAAGCAGCGAATCTGCCGACAGCTTTGAGAAGTCGATCGCGTACTGTCCGAGGCGGAACATATCGAGGACTTCTTGATATTTATGGCTCCAGCCGACGAGCAACACGGGCACTTTCTTTTGCAGCGCACCGATCATCGCATGGAAACGCGAGGCAACCAGATAACGGCATTTGCCGATATAGCTGCGGATCTCCTCGGCATCCATTTCTTTATGATACCAGCGCACCATATCTTTATTCGCGACCGCATCGTACACCGCATCACACACCATAAGATCGTTGTTGCGCGGCTTTTCGCTGTTGATACGCGCGGCATTGGCGATGATCAGCACGGGATATCCGCGATCGTTCAGACCGTTGATAAAGTCGACCATGGCGGTCTTATAATCGATGCCCATGGCGGTGCATTTCTTCTCAACAACCGAGCTGACGGACAAGCCGACGACTTTATCGGTATAGAACAGGTCGTTTTGGCACACGTCATCCACCATAGCGGCAATGGCAGCATCGTCCTCCATCGTGAAAGCACCGTCCGCGCACAGGCGCACATTTTTCTCAATGCCGATCGAACGCAGGTTATCATAGGTGCCTTGACCGCGCGCACAAATCAGTTTGATTTTGGGCAGGATCCATTTCGCGAGGAATTTATTGATCGGGTTTTTGAAGGTGCCGATCGCCTGCGAATATTTTACCACGGGCGTGCCGACAAGCATCGGCACCGCAGCGCACACAAACGCATAGGTATTCATGACAGGGCCGCGGCTGTCCACAAACGAGATGCCCGCTTCGTCGATGACCAAATCGGTTTCACGATAGGCGCGAATGACCTTGTTCTTTTCGATCAGCTTTCTGACGGGCGGCAGCCAGCAAAACACTTTATGCAGCACCGCCAGCGGGAACGCCACAAACAGCAAACGCTCGGGTTTGCAGGGCACCACATTCACAAAATCGTGCGGGATCTGTTTGCGATCCTCGCCGGGATAGACCGACATCAGATTGATATTCAAACGATGCCCGTAGCGGTCGTGCAGCTGCTTGATCGAGCTTTGCAGCATTGCCGCCGCACCTTTGTTGCCGCTGTAGCTCGCAGCGGTGATGGCAATGGTAATATCGCGCATAATGGTCCTCCGTTTTTAGCTGTATTGGGTGAATTGCATCAGGAAATACAAAATATCTTCATAGAACAGCAGGCCGACAAAGATGACGGCAAGCGATTTCATGCTTTGGCGCAGCCATTGCACATGGCGATCGTCACGATCGAGCGACGCGAGCAGCTTTTCCAGCGCAAGCGCAGCACCGAATGCGAAAAATACAATTGCGCACAAATAGTACCGACTTTGGAAGCCGCCGAGATAACCGCGTCCGACATAGACATCGAAGCCGTTGAACAGCTGCATAACCACCGCCGCCAGCACGCCGACACATCCCGCGACCGCACCGAGCGCGTACGGGGATTTGTTGCGCAGACTGCGCTTACCGTAAAGCGCGGGAACAAACCAAATCGATACCAGCGCAATATTCTGCAGCGACAACCAGCTGCCGTCGGATTTCAACAGCGCAATATGGCTGGAAATGCCGGTCCAGGTTTGCATGAATTTTTCAAAGAAATAGCTCGTATATTGCACGAACGAACGCGACCCCCGCTCTACCGCATCCACATAAAAGCCGGTGGTGCGGGCATATTCAGGAGCCAACGAGAACATGTTGGGTTGGAAGCCGCCGTATTTCAAAAATACATAACCGAAATACGCAGCGGGAAGCGCAAGCAGCGGCAAGCTGACCCAAAATTGCCACGAAAGCAATGTTTTGACGCTCTTTTCCTTAATCATCGCGGCGACCAGAACAATCACCGCAGCAATCGCCACAACGATACCCGCCGTAACCTTAGTGACAACCGTCATCGCGATGCCGCCGACAATCAGCAGATAAGTGGCGACATTGCGCTTATTTTCCAAATATCGCAGGATACCGAAGAAGAACACGGTCACGGTCAGCAGCGTCAGCGAATCGTTATTCACGCCTGATGCCGCATACGCAAACATCGGCACAAGCGTACACACCGCTGCATACACCAAATGCACAAGCGGTTCCCCACGCAAACGGGTAAAACCGATATAAAACATCATCAACAGCGCCGCGATCACAAACGCCATGCTGAACCACCGCAGTTGCGTGATATTCACCGTAAAGTGGCTGTCATCTTGGAATTCGATAGCGTTCGCCAAACGCATAATATGATAATACGTCGGCGGATGCTTCAAGTAGCTCATGGAGCCTTTGTTGAATTTCATAACCAGAGAATCCCCGTTGTCGCTTTCTTGCGAAGCCAAACGGATATCCTCGAAACGCGGCACAATATCGCCCGTTTGAGTCAGGTGCGCCACATAACCGATGTGCGCCGATTCGTCGGGAGTATGACCGACGCGCTCACTGTAAAATGCCATTTTGCCGACGCTCAACACGAGCGCTGCCGCATAAACACCGACAATCACCGCTTTGGCGAACCGAGAATCCCCTTTGGTGAGCAGACATACAATGACCAGCACCGCCATAACAGCGGTCAGCGCTATAATCGGCAGCCAGTTGGGGATCGCGGTTTGCATAAACGGGATCGCTTTGCCCATAAAGCCCAGATTGAAGGCGTCAAACAGCATAAATACGCAGCCGAAAACAACGCCCAGGACAGTCAGCATCGCAATGGTGCCGCAGCGTTTTTTCAACCACGCCCCCAACGCCCACACCAACAACACCAGCACGACAAGTGCCGTGAGCATGGCGCGGATCATCCACGGGGAACGGAGTCCTTCCTGCACGGTTTTCAGCGCTTCAGGTGATAAAATCGCCTGCCCGCTTTCTTCAAAGACAACAACGCCCTCACCGAGCGACGCCGCCGCATAATCGGCAAGGCCGATGGCATTGCCGCGCACAGTCAGCATTGTGATCGCCGATGCGGCTTCGCGACTGTGAATCTCCACGCGATCGACATCGAGATATTCATGATCCAATTTCACAAGGAAGCTTCCTTGCTGCACCGTGGCAGGAAGCGTATACTGCGGTTCAAACGCCTCGCTCGAATGCACGGTGAAATCGCAGGGCAAGCCATCGGAAAGCGACGGTACATCCAACTGCATATATGCGGTTTTCATGCTCATGGGATAGAGCCAGATCAGCGCCGTCAGCACCAATGCCGCGCCAAGTGCGATCCACGCCGTTTGCGGGCGCTTTGCCGTTTGTCGCATATTCTGCACCTCTTTGCGAAAGAATTAACGATCGTCTGTTTTGTCCTTGTCGTAATCCATTTTGCGGACATGATATTGAATATCTTCCAGCAGCTTGCGATTTTTCGCAATCAAGTCGGCAAGCAGACCGATCACAAAGATGATGACGCCCACCATGACCAGCGTGCTGCCCAAGATCAAGGATTGCACATGGCCGCTGCCTTGACCGAGAATGAGATAAACAAGGAAGCGAATGAACACCGCCAAGCCGCCGAAGAACGGAATGAGCGACAGGATGGTGAAGGTTTTGAGCGGCGAATACATGAGATACGCGCGCAAGATGGTCACCATGGACTTTTTGACATAGCCCATCATGCTGTTGAACAGACGCGACGGACGCAGCTCACCGTTGGTGCGGATCGGCACAGAGGTTTGCGCAATCTTGTTACGACCCGCCTGCACGATTGTTTCGAGCGTGTAGGTGTATTCGTTGGTAACATTCAGGCGCATCGCTGCTTCACGGCTGAACGCGCGGAAACCGCTCGGAGCATCGGGAATGTCCGAGTTAGAAGCCTTGCGCACGATCCAACTGCCGAAATGCTGCAGCTTTTTCTTGATCGGCGAAAAATGCTCCGTATCGTCAATCGGACGCTCACCGATGACAATATCGGTTTCGCCGTTGAGAATCGGGCGCACGATCTTTTCAATATCGTCCGCTACATACTGATTATCCGCATCGGTGTTGACGATAATATCCGCACCCGCACGCAAGCAGGCATCGATGCCCGCCATGAAGCCATGTGCAAGGCCCTTGTTGCGCTTGAAATGCACAATATGATGCACGCCCCAGTTGCGCGCTACCTCCACGGTGTTATCCTTACTGCCGTCGTTGATGATGAGATATTCGATCTCATCGACGCCGTCAATCGCTTTGGGCAGATCGTTAAGCGCGATCTCCAGCGTGCCCGCTTCATTGTAGCAAGGGATTTGAATGATCAGTTTCATAAGAATATATCCTCCTTCAATCGGATTGATGTGCTGTTTTTCGCCGAGCATAACAACTCACCTTGCATTATACCACTTCCCGCCAAATTTCGCAACCGTTTTACATAAAATTCCCTTTTCCTCTCCCCGCTCTTCGCCGCAATAAGAAAAAACAAGATATACGCTCGAACGCGTCCGTTATAAAATATCGTCAAATTTTAAATACCGCCTTCGGCGGCTACACCTCATCCGTCATTTGCTTTACAAATGCCACCTTCACCTCAAAGGGGAAGTTTTTTCTTGCTAAAGTTTTTCTTCATCTCGACAAAGCAAGGATTATTTACCCTAAAGAGGCAAGCGAAAAACGACCCGTGTTTTTGAAAAACACGGGTCGTTTCGTTATGCAGTTTGCATTACAGACCGAGCGAGGCAATGAGAATATCACGCGCATCGGCAGTGTTGATAATATCGTTTTGATCGTAGTCCGCTGCCAGCAGGAACGCGCCTTCCAGATTCACGATGCGCAGGCTGTATTGCAGCACGGTACGCGCATCGGCGGTGTTGATCGTGCCGTTGCCGTCGATCTCGCCGAGCAACACAATGGTGTAGCTTGCAAGCGTCTCGCCGCCGTCGGTGACAACCACGGTTTGACCCGTAGCAAGCTTATCATCGCCCGACGCGCCGACCACGCTCACGCTGTAATCGGAGCGGACGGTAGCAAGGAAGTTTGCCACGGTAGCGTCGTTTGCTTTGACCGTCACCACATCGCCGCTCACGGGATAGGTGGTTTCGAACACTGTTTTCGGTGCTGTGTTGCCGCCTTCTTCATACACGCCGTCGGCGAACACACCGGCATAGGTAGCACTCGACAACAACAACGCATTGAAGGTGACCGTACCTTTGCCGCCGAGCGTGATGATCACATTCTTGACGGTGCTGATGCCGTTAGCGGGTGCCACACCGTTATAAGTATAGCAGCCATAGACATTGACATCTTTTTGATAGGTGCCTGCGGGGATGAGACCGTCCACGGTCGCATCACACAGCGCAGGATAGAAGTCACTCGCCAGACCGAAGGTATAATCGGACGCCGCAGTCGTGACCTGCAGCTGCACATCGAAATTGGTGGTTGCCGACACATTGAGCAGCCAGTTTTGCAATTTGGCAACATTGACCGCTTTGTTCAGTGCCACAGTCACCTTATAACCGGCGGCACTGTCCGCGTTGACGGTGAGCTTACCGTTATCGTAAACATAGGTGCCGGTGCGGGTATCGTCCGCGTTGATAACATACGGTGCAAGCAGCGGGGTGCTTTGCGTCACAGCATCGTCAGCAACCGCATTGGAGGTCAGCGAGAAATCGCGGAAATAGCGTTTGGTATCGGCAACGCCCGACACCATGATGCGCATGCCGTTAAGCGTCAGCGTACCGTCGGCATTGTAGCAATCGGCAGGGAAATCCACCTGTGACAGGTCGATCTTGCCGCTGTGCGCCAAATCGTCACCCTTGACATCGCCGCTGCCCGAAGAGATCACAACATCCTTGAAATAGGATTGGATCGAGAGGTATTGACCGCTGACAGCACCGGTGGGCTTGCTGTTCTTGAAATGCAAAATAATGTTCGCTTTCGCGTTGGTTTCGATCGTAAAATCGTAAGCAAGCGCCGTCGTCGAGGGGTTGAAGGTGATGGGCGACGACAGGTTATAGTCCGCCGACGGCCATTGTCCGTCGGTATTGTACATCACATATGCACCGTTTTCTTTAGAAACGACGACATTGGCATTTTCCAGCTTCCAGCCCGACACCGAAGAAGGCATGATCGATTGCTTTTCGCTGATCGGCACTTGACCGACAGTCAAGCCCGACAGAGACAAGGTTTTGCCGACCACGAAGAATTCCTTGAGCGAAGAGCGCAGCGCTTCGCTGCCGTGATAGGTGTTGACCGCCAGCACAAAGCCGTCCTGCGGGATGGCAAGGCTCTTTTGCGCGCCAAGCGTGGTATTGACCGCCGTGACGCGGTAGTTGATCCAATCGGGTTCGAAAGCAAAGAGCATATTCCATGTGTGATCGTAGCCCGTCTGCGCGGTGCTCGTACCGCTGAGTTTATCGTAGATCACCCATTCGCTGTTGCCCGTCATGCGGTTGACGCCGTCGATATTGTACATCTCGCCTACCGACGAGGACAGCGTGATTGCCGAAGAAGCCGCGGGTAAAATGCTGCTTGCTTTTTGGATAACGACCTTACGACCGACAGTCAGCGAGGACATATCGAGCGTGTTGCCGTTTTCATCCTTAATGCCGTTGGGCAACGCGATGACCACACCGTCATGCGGGATCGCCACGGGATCGCCGCCACTGATCGAAGCGCCACTCGTCACCTTGGAGATAGTATAGCCGCCTTGTGCCGTATAGCGCGCAGTCACAAAGGTGAGCTTTTCGGGCGCGGTGTAGGCATCCGCTGCATTGAGAGAGAAGTTGCGGTCATAAATACCGAGTCCTTGATAGGCGCCGCCGTTAACAGCGGTGTTTTGATAGGTGATCGGGAACACCGTGGCGTTCGCGGAATCGGTGGTGCCGAAGGACACTTTGGAATTGACAACGACCGTGCCGTATTCGGGATCGCCCGCCTTTTTAGCGGTCGGCGCGGTGAAATCAAACGGAATGGTGAAATTATCACGAGTGCCGTATTCGTCAAATGCCACGCCGTCTTCGTAATCCGATCCGAAATTGCTCGTATACGGCGAGTAGGTGCGATGAATGATAACGCTGTCGGAATAGTCAAACTCCATAAAACGCATGAAGCCGTTACCGCCGTTGGTGGTGTTTTGATAGTTCGCCATCATTTGATACACGGTACGGTCGGCTTTGCCGTCGCCGTCGTCATCGATATCGTCGATCTTACGGGTCGAGTTGTAGTTGTGACCGCACATGACCATACGCACATTGGGGTTCTTGAGCACAACACGATTAAAGAACTGCTCGCCGCTTGCCGAGCGTTCGCCGTTGGCATAGAGATAATCGTGGAACGCGAGCGACGCGATGCGGGTAGGATACTTCGCAAGAACATAGTTAAGCCACTCGTACACCTCGTCGGGATAGCTGCTGTTATAGCCCATGTAGACAAAGATGTAATCCACACCGTCGATCGTCATAAGATCGTAGTGCCCGAAGTTATCTTCATAGCTCTCGCCGTACCACGGTTTGGTATTATAGCGATGTGCGCCGAAATATTGGCTGTATTCGGTGTGGTCGGATTTATCCACATCGTGGTTGCCCGCGAGCACGCCGTAATGCAAGCCCGCATCGTCCCACACTTTATACGCCTTATCCATGACTGCCCACTGCTCGTGGCTGTGGGGATTATCGACAAAGTCGCCCGTGTGGACGATGTAGCGCATATCCATGCGTGCGTAGTTATCCGCCACCCAGTTGTTTTGCGCTTCGATAATGTCGAAATACTTGAAGGAATACCACTGCGGGTCGGTTGCCCACAGAATCGTAAAGTTCTCGTCCTCAATCGGGGATATCGTGGCCGCAATCGCCGCGAGCGGGCAAACACTGCACAGCAGAACCGCCGTCAGCACCAGCGCCAGCGATCGTTTTAACCATATTTTCATCCTACCGCCTCCGTTTAAAAACAATCATACATATACAGTATAGCATTCTTTATTTGCAAATTCAAGCTGTTATGCCGCAAAAAAATCCCCCGCGACACTGTCGCAGGGGATTTTAAAAGCACTTAATACAGTTTGGCGCCGGCAGGGATGTGATCATCCACCATCAGCAGATGGAGCTTCTCCTCGCCTTCCTCTTCGTGGATGGCGGAAAGGAGCATACCGCAGGATTCGATGCCCATCATGGCACGCGGCGGCAGATTGGTGATCGCGATGAGGGTCTTACCGACCAACTCTTCAGGCTCATAGAAGGCATGGATGCCCGACAGGATGGTACGCTCTTTATCGGTGCCGTCGTTGAGCGTGAACTGCAGCAGCTTCTTCGACTTCTTGACCGCTTCGCAGGCGATGACTTTCACCGCGCGGAAATCGGATTTCGAGAAGGTCTCGAAATCGACGCAATCCTCAAACAACGGCTCGATCTCGACTTTGGAGAAATCGATCGGCTCAGCTTTGACAGGCGCTTCCTCGGCGACCGCGGGAGCCGCAGCGGGAGTTTCCGCTTTCTTGCCCGCATCGAGGGGTTTCATTGTGGGGATTTCATTTGTAAAACTCACGTAACCCTACAAAAGTCTTCAAAACCCCAGTAAATAAGCCACTTTCCAAACTTTTTAAAAATATAAATCTCCGTAAGTCTACATACATTATGTTCCATTTGGCTTAACTTTTGGCTTATTGGCTTACGGATGCCTCGGAGTTGGATGCTGCAAGCTTGCCCTTTTGAAAATAGGCATCCAGTCCTGCAAACTCATCTTTTCTGAGGTCTTTGGTCACATCGGCATAAATTCCGAGTGTTGTCGAAACATCGGCATGGCCTAAAGCATCTTGAATCACCTTGATGTTCACACCCGCCTCGCACATCCTCGTAGTAAAGGTATGACGAAGGGTGTGGCAACTGAAATGCGGTAATAGCACCTCGGGATTTTCGCTTTTCTCAAACTGCGCATCATTGCAATCGCGAATGATGCGGCGGATCGCTTTGTTGAGCGTCCCTAAGTGCTGAGTATCACCGTATCTGTTGACGAAAATAAAATCGGTATACCCGTCAACCGACGCCTTACAGCTTATGCCTGTTTCTTTTTGGTTTTCCCGTTCCTCTAAGAACGCTTCCTTGACAAAGCCAAGCATCGGAACGACACGCTCACCGGCTTTAGTTTTTGGTGTGTTCACATTAAAGCTGCAACCCTTTTGTGGTCCATGGCTATAGTAAACGAGGGTATGGTTCACATCAATGAGCCCTTCGTCCAAATCGATATCACACCAACGAAGACCTGTTGCTTCCCCAACGCGAAGACCGGTGCCTAACATCACTGCAAATATCGGATACCAATGACGATACTGCGGCGTGTTCCTCAGGTAGTCCAAAAGCAATTCCTGCTCGGCAACCGTCAATGCCTTTCGCTTTTCCGTTTGGAAACAGTGAGCTTGCTTTAGTTCCTTCAACACTCTTTCCGAAGGGTTACTTCTAATGTACCCGTCGTCAACCGCCAAATCAAATACCTGATGCAGCACGGTATGGATGCTATCAATGGTGGAAGCCTGTAAACCTCTTTCATCTGCCAAGTAATTGTAAAACCGCTTAACGTCCGATTTCTTTACTTGGGATATTTTTAGCTTCCCAAACTTAGGTCGAACAAAGGTATTATACATATACTTGTAGTTTTGGAAGGTGTTATCTTTAAGCCCTCGCTTGATATGACACCAAAGATCAAAAAGCTCGTTGATGGTCGTGTTTCGCTTTTCGGCTTTTATGCCGTCCGAAATATCACGGTCAACTTCCTTTTCTTTCGCACGGAGTTCTTCAAGCGTTTTACCGTAGATAACGTGCCGCTTGCCGAATTGATCGGTCCACCGATAGTCATAGCTACCGTTCGGTCGTTGGCATTCTCCTTTGCGGAGAACGATCCTGTCTTTGTCTTTTCTTTTTGTTGATTGTCTTGCCATAAGTGCTCCTTTCTCGGGCTGGCAAGAGCAAAGTTCCAACATATTTATTATACCACAACCTTGCTCTTAACACAATACCCATTGGCTTAAATTGAGTACGCTTTTTCGAGATACTCGTCGAATTTCTTTCTTTTAATCAGTCGCTTACCGCCAACCCACAGAACAAATTCACAGCGGTCGTCGTTCGTGAGCTTTCGGATACGATTTATACCTACGCCCGAATAAGCAGCTGCCTCTTCAAGCGTT
Organism: Acutalibacteraceae bacterium; assembly: GCA_045605945.1. Taxonomy (GTDB): domain Bacteria; phylum Bacillota; class Clostridia; order Oscillospirales; family Acutalibacteraceae; genus RGIG1959. The sequence goes on along the minus strand of JAZURB010000291.1, from coordinate 1,184 downwards.
AAACAACTTTTCTGCCAAATTGGAATCTCTTTCATCGGCACACCTCCTCGTGTAATTTTTACCTCCTTCCTTGCCGGAGGCAAGCATACTAAAACCAAACATTTAAACTTCTCCTTCATCATTTTTAAGAGCCACAATCTGCCGTCATCAGATTAGGGCTTTTAGAATTTTCGTTCAGAGAATTGGATAGGGGTTCCAATGCTCTGTACGAAAATCTCTACTGAAAATATAAAAAATATAAATTTCGACTTTCAAGAAAAGATTAACAAGAATCTTTTTGCTGATGATTTTGCTTTATTTGAAGTCTTAATTTTTCATATTCTTCAGCAACTCTTTGTTCTTCTCGGTCTAATTCCATCATTTCAGTTTCTTCGTCCTGCCGAATCTTAATCTGCTTTCGAATCAGTTCTTTAATAACGATAGTTCTTTTTCTGCTTGGTAAAGCACGAACAAACGCAATGTTTTCTCTGCCTTTGATAGCAAGTCGAAGATCAAGATAACCGCTTTCTGTTTTGAACGGTTCATAATCTATATCGAAAAACACCTGTCTGCCTGTGCGTTCTGATTCGATTACATAGTTGATAAATTTGCCAAAAGATTTAGGTGGCAGAAAACTTCGCAGATAAATCAAATCCTCGTCACCTTCTTTTAGAATTAAATGAATATTCATCTCGTTCACCTCCTTTTGTAAAAAACTAAAAATAAGTTTTGGTACGTTTCAAGAAAACATTAACCGCCCGGCTCGGTTAGGTGCCTTGACAAATATAATTTGCAAAAAGTTAATATCGAGTTTCAAGAAAACATTAACAACGAAAAAAACTGCCGCAAGCAAAATGCTCACAGCAGGTCATCTCTTATTGGAATTGTTTCAAATGAGTGTCATTCAAAAATGACGCAAACTTTCTTTTCGATATGCTTGATGACTCTCATTTTGAAATCGCATTTCAGATTTATAGAAGATTAATTTTAGATTTATTAGAGGACGCTCATTTTGAAATGATTGAGACACTTTCATTTCGAGATGATTAGATGGACTTTCATTTTGAAATGAGGGACGGATTCTCCCTTCGATATGACAATAGATTTCTAACCCTTTTGTCTTCCTCAAAATGATAGTGATTTTCTTGACATTTTAAAACGAGTTTTTGCAAAGAAAATCATCTCCAAAGTATTGTCATTTTCAC
>JAZURB010000290.1:0-11195 GCA_045605945.1 Acutalibacteraceae bacterium | reverse complement strand
ACGATCCGACTTGGCGATTTTAATTATTATGCCTCGCATTACCGATCGCATTCCCGGATCGTTAATCGCGGTTATTGTCAGTGTTTTAATGGTGAAGTTTATCCCGTTTTTCAGTGGGGTGGAAACGATCGGCGGCTTGTTCCCGGATATCCCTACGGGACTTCCGAAATTTGCGCTGCCGAATTGGAATTTTGCGCTTGTAAAAGATTCTCTTGCGGATGGTTTTACCATTGCCATTTTGGCGGCGATTGAATCGTTGTTATCCTGCGTTGTGGCGGATGGCATGGTAAACTCCAAGCATAATTCAAATGTGGAATTGCTGGCTCAGGGTGTCGGCAATATCGGCTCTGTATTGTTCGGTGGCATCCCTGCAACGGGTGCGATCGCCAGAACGGCCGCAAATGTGAAAAACGGTGGCAGAACGCCGATCGCCGGTATTGTACATGCGGTCGTCTTGCTGCTGGTACTCGTGGTTTTGATGCCGTATGCAAAATGGATCCCGATGCCTGCCATTGCTGCGATTTTGATTATGGTGGCATATAACATGTGTCAATGGCGTACTTTTGTACATATGGTGAAAACGGCACCTAAAAGCGATATTCTTGTGCTGGTAATCACTTTTGTGTTAACGGTTCTCTTTGATCTCGTTATTGCTATTGAGGTTGGTATGATTGCAACCTGCGTTTTCTTTATGAAGCGCATGAGTGACGAGACGGGAGTTAAGAGCTGGAAATACATTCCCGAAAGTGAAGCCGCCGAAAAGGCAGAATCGGAACAGTTGATGAAGATTCCGGAATCGGTGCGTGTGTATGAAATTACAGGCCCGCTGTTCTTCGGCGCTGCCGCCCAACTGAACCATATCGTTGTCAAGGATATGACAAAAGTGTTGATCATTCGTATGCGCAGCGTTCCTGCGTTGGATGTAACCGCCATGAACGCATTGGAAGATTTGTATCATCGTTGCGAAAAACGCGGTATTACGATGGTTTTGTCGCATGTTAATGAACAGCCGCTTCACGCCATGCAGAAAGCAGGACTCGATAAAATGATCGGCGAAAACAATTTCCAACCGCACATCAGTCTTGCTATTGCTCGCGCATTGCAAATCGTTTCCTAAATATTCAAATGTAAAGCGACACCTTTTCAAGATCGAAAAGGTGTCGCTTTTTATATGGATAATTTAATGATTGAATTTGTGAATTCCGGCATTATTTTTGGTAAACTAATATCAAAAAGGGGGAGTGTCACAGTGGTTAAAGCGACGGTTATTGCGTGGTTTCATGGTGTTTCACGGATTGTTCGCAACTTTCATCCCGATGTAATGGCGTCGTACGCTGCGGGCGCAACACTGTTTATTATTATTTCCTTTTTCCCGTTTATCATGTTATTACTTTCGATATTGCGCTTTTTACCAGATAACGCAGCGACGCTTGAGTATATATCCTTGGATTTTGTTCCTGATATTATTAAGCAACTTCTTCTGACGGTTATCGAAGAAATCGCTGAAAACACCTCAACAGTTGTCATTCCTCTCGCAGCAATCAGCGGTTTATGGTCCGCGTCAACAGGGTTTGTTTCGGTTTCACGCGGGTTAAACGCAATATACAACCGAAAGGAAGGGCGCGCTTTTCTTGTTGTACGAGGATTATGGATCGCTTATACCATGCTCTTTTTGATCGTACTAACAGCAGTATTGGGGCTTTTAGTTTTTGGGAGAAGTATCCTTTCTTGGCTGGAAACAACCACTCCGTTTTTATCGAGTGAGTTTAAATTGATCAATCTTCGGTTTATTGTTGCGTTCATATTACTGTTGGTCTTTTTTATATCGCTTTATAAAACGATTCCTGATCGTAAATCTCGCTGGTTTGCCGAAATTCCGGGAGCGCTGTTTTCAGCTGTTGCATGGATTGTTTTTTCACATTTATACTCTTGGTATATTTCGGGTATAGAACGATTTTCTAAGGTATACGGCAGCTTAACTGCGGTTGTACTTCTGATGATCTGGTTATATATATGTATTTATATATTGTTTGTGGGAGCATATATCAATCGTTTGCTAACACAATCTCGCGTTTCGGCATATCTTTTAAAAACAGAAGAAAACGAAGAAGGGGAGAGCACTGATGAGTAATCAATGCTCTCCCATTAAATCATGCTATATGGCTAAAAATCAGCAGCAGGATTTATTTTTGCAAAAAGTATGACATTCGGTGTCTTGATGACGATATGCGGCTGCATTACCGATTTTTACATTATCGGCACAACAGGCGCCGGCGTGGTTGTATTTGCACTTACAAGCGGAACAAGATACATTTAACTTGTCATCAGGACGATTGAATGTTGCGGAACGGTTGCTGGCTTGATTGCTGCGTTCGCGGAAGGAATCGCAACATGTTTCACGAGAACTGTGCGCTTTATCGCCGCCACCGATTTTAATTCCCGGTAAACAGCAATGGTTATCATCATTGAATTCACAATGAACAGCGCTGCATTGAAGTCTGGTCATAATATAACACCTCGGCAGTAAATTGATATATCGATATATTCCTTTACACGGTCTGTAGAAGAGGAAATATCGTGATTAGTTTACTCTATAAACACCGAGATATTCAACAGGGGGACTTGACAAAATAGGAATTGTTTGATATACTTAACTATACAAAATAAATGTTTTGTATAGTGGGAAGGTGGAGAAAACATGAAACACGAGTATTTGCAGCAATGCCCTTTATTGTTACGGGAATTCCTGGGTTATACAGAAACCGTTAAAGGTCGCGCTTCGCATACTGTGGATGAATATTTTATAGATCTGCGTACATTTTTTCGATTTATGAAATCGCTGCGCAAATTGATTCCGAATGATCAATCCATTGATACCGTTTCTATATTGGATATTGATTTGGAATTTGTGCGTTCTATCACTCTTACAGATATTTATGAATACATGAATTATCTGCGCATGGATCGTGGTAACTCCAATAAAACGCGTGCACGTAAAACGACATCGTTGCGCATGTTTTATCGCTATTTAACCGATAATACGCATCAGTTAGAATACAATCCGTTGCGCGCTGTGGATATTCCGAAAACCTCAAAAACATTGCCGCGATACTTAACCCTTGAACAGTCAAAAGATTTGCTTTCCCTGGCTGCAAGTTCCTCGGAGTTTGCCCAGCGTGATTATTGCATGTTAACCTTCTTTTTAAACTGCGGTCTCCGTCGTGCTGAGCTCGCTGCTATCAATTTACAAGATATCCGCTCGGATAATACTCTGCGTATACACGGAAAAGGAAATAAACAACGAGTAGTATATTTGAACCAAGCATGTCAAGACGCCTTGAAAAATTACTTGAAAGTCCGTCCGGTTGACGGAGTAAAAGATCGCGAGGCATTATTTTTGAGCCGTTTAAAAAAACGAATCAGTCTGCAGGGTATTCATTATGTAATTAAAGGTTATCTCAGCCAAGTGGACGGCGCCGAAGATATGTCTACACACAAATTACGCCACACCGCAGCAACTATGATGTATCAATACGGCAATGTAGATATTCGTGTTTTACAAGAATTACTCGGTCATGAAAATTTAGGTACAACCGAGATTTACACACACTTAAACGATCGTCAAATTCAAGATGCTGTCGAAAACAATCCGCTGAACGCGATACGCATGACAAGTGACACCGAAAATTGATAAAATACGCCGCAGTTACTCGATAACTGCGGCGTATTTTAAATTGTATCGTCATCGTCGTTTTTATTGCGTTTACGAATTTGTTTAATATCGCGCTCGCTGTATTGTTTGGGAATCGAAGTTTCTTCTTCAACAGTGGCAGTAGCTCCCATATCTTTGAAAACAGCTTCCTCTTCCCCTTCGTCGTAAAACAAATTGAGAAGGGTTTGTTCTTTTTTTGCTTCGGGATGTGCTTCGTAATAGGGATCGATCATATGTTTCTTGATGACCGGAAATACGCAAAATTGAATAATAAATGCCTGAATAGCCGGCAAGAATAACACAATCAGCACCATAAAGAGCAGCGGAATCAGATCTGAGGAATTCAATTTCAATACACAAAACAGCGGAACTCCAAAGAAAAATGCATATACACCGGCAAGAGAAAGCGTAATAATGATATTCTCCTTAATTCCTGCACTCGATAATAATAAGCTGTTTTTATACAGTTGTTTAATGTTTAAATCAAATGTAACCAACAAAAAATAAATATAATACTTCAAAAAGGTAAAGACAATAAAAATACAACCGGCAATTACCAGACCTGCTTTATAGAAAAAGCCTGCATTCCATGCAAGATAATAAAACCACATGGCAAACAACAAAATCGCCGTCAGCAGTAAATTGATAATACCGACAGGAAGCGCTTGCTTCCAATTCTTTTTGATCGTATCAAAAAAATCCGACGCCAACATTACCGGCTTTTCGCGTGAGAAGTTGCGCGTGATATAAGCAATAGCTGCACCGGATAATCCGCTTGTTAAAAGCGGCAAAGCGGTGACCACGTACAATAAGCTCAGCGGGATCAATTTCCAGAATTTTTCAAAGAAAATACTGAAAAATAATGCAACACCTTTTTTCTTCGGTGCATTTTTATCAATGCCGGGTCCCGGTTTTTTATAATTAAAAATATCTCCAAGTTTCGCCATAATTGCCTATCTCCCTTTTTAAATTCCGCAATCACCGATAAATTATGATGATCGTTTTTATAACCGATGCAGCTGTTATCCATAATATGCTGATACCGTTTGCTGCTAAATACCGTTTGAAATCATGCCATATACTGCCGCAATGCGCCGCCGACGGCAGCAATTGTTTTGCTAATGCTGTTGACATATGCAGTGAGCTTTGTGCTGCATGTAAAATGCCGATGAAAACAAATATAAGCGGTAAAATTTCGGTAACCATCAACGCGAACCATCCACCGTCAATAAATACACAACAGTCGGTTACGCCGATTTGAACACCAAATAACATTAACACCAATAAAATCAACGGCCAACCGAAAGCGGTTAATCCACACAAAAACAATGCTGCTAATAAAATTAATGATCGAAACGCTACAGAGCACGCGTAAGTACAACCGCTCAAAAAACTTGTCGGAACTGTTGCCGATTGATATACAGACGAAAGAAAACGGCGATATTCTTCCGATAAAATCGGAAAAATGCATGACCCTACGATTACACCGAGTAATATAATAAAACTCAATGAAATAATCACTTTATTGTACGATATAAAGCGTTTAAACGCGTGCTTTGCACTTTTGTGATGGCGGATTTTACGCACGAATACCTACACTCCCGTCCCCTATGTAATCCTTAAACAATATGAGGACAAGGTGTAAATTATGAATGTAACAAAGCAAGACAGGACGGAGGATCCGTCCTGTCCGATAGTGCTTTTTGATCACTTGTGCTTTCCTTTGCAAAGGTTTAGCGCTAACATACCGCCAACCATTCCGCATCCAATCATGATCAAACATTTGATCGCCAGAAAAGAACCTTGTGGATCTTCTCTTATACCGACCCCGGATATCCATGAAACAACAAACAACATCAGTCCGGATAATATTCCCATAAGCCATCCGTTTTTTGCGGTTAATTTGGCACAAGCAAAACCGCCGAAAAAACTACCGAACGCAAGAGGTATCACCGCAAGCGGCAATATAGCGATTGGCGGAACATCGATCCATGTAGCAATCAGCGCCAGTAAAAACAGCAAGCCGATACTGACGATCGCACCGATACAACTACCGTATAAAAGCGGCTTCAAAAAACCACGGAAGATATTTCCACTGTCGGAATTTGATTTCATGAATATCACCCTTTATCAAAAATTACGTTTGATAAAGGGTATGATGACACAATATAGTTTATGCATTAGATATCGTCATCATCATCATCGTCATCTTCGGCTTCGTGCACGGTATCGCAAGACTGAATAGCCCACTTCTTAATGGTCATTTTGCTGCGATCAGCGCCGGTCTCGATTACGATCGAATCCTCTTTAAGTTGAAGAACGCGACCGCAAATGCCGCCGATCGTCGTGATCTCATCACCAACGCGCAGATTATTGCGCATTTGTGCCTCTTCCTTTTGACGCTTACGTTGCGGACGAATCATGACAAAATACATGATTACAAACAAGACAACAATAAGGCCGATCTGAAGAAAATTACCTTTAAGGCCATCGGCTGCGGCGGCTTGATTAGCTGTTGCGAAAATAGGCATAAAATTGTACCTCCTAAAAATATTAGTATTATTATAACGGATTACCACAGGAATAGCAAGTGAAAACGAAAAATAATCCAAAAATTCACAACCGCTTCATAAAGTTTTAAATTCGCACATCAAGACGGTTGGTATATTCGCGATAAAACGCCTCAAATCGCCCTTCATCAAGCGCCTGACGGATGCGCTCCATAAGCGTGTTATAGAAATATAAATTATGGATAACCGCAAGGCGCATGCCAAGCATTTCGCCCGATTTGAATAGGTGACGAATATATGCACGGCTATGACGGCGACAAGTCGGACAATCGCAAGTTTCATCAATCGGTCGATCGTCTTCGGCATATTTACTGTTAATAAGATTGCGATGGCCGTCCCAAGTAAACACATGGCCGTGACGCGCATTACGAGAAGGCATAACACAATCAAACAGGTCCACGCCGCGGTGAACAGCTTCCAGAATATTCTCAGGAGTACCGACGCCCATAAGATAGCGCGGCTTGTCCTTTGGCATAAACGGCTCTACTGCTTCGATAACGCGGTACATATCGGCTGCAGGCTCGCCAACCGCCAAACCGCCGATTGCATAACCGTCGAGACCCATGGTGGCGATTTCCTTCATATGAGCAACACGAAGGTCATCATAGGTGCAACCTTGGTTAATTCCGAACAGCCATTGTTGCGGATTAATTGTTTCCTCTGCGTTATTCAATCTGTACATCTCGTTTTGACAGCGTTCCAGCCAACGCGTAGTTCTGGCGACAGAAGCTTTGGCATAATGATATTCCGCAGGATTTTCAACACACTCGTCGAAAGCCATGGCAATCGTGGAAGCCAAATTGGATTGAATGCGCATGCTTTCTTCAGGACCGATAAATAGTTTTTTTCCGTCGACATGCGAAGAGAACGAGACGCCTTCCTCTTTAATCTTACGAAGTGTCGCGAGAGAAAATACTTGAAATCCGCCGCTGTCTGTTAAAATCGGGCCGTCCCACCCTGTAAATTTATGTAATCCCCCGCGTCGATAAATCAGCTCGTCACCGGGACGTACATGCAAATGATATGTGTTGCACAGCTGCACCTGGCATTTGATTTCTTTCAAATCGTATGCAGAAACGGCACCTTTAATTGCACCGCTGGTTGCTACATTCATAAACGCCGGAGTTTGAACGACACCGTGCGGTGTTGTCAATTCCGCGCGACGCGCAGCGCCTTCGGTTTTTAATACATGAATACCCATCGGGTTGATACTCTCCTTTGAATTTATAAAATTGCCATGGCATCGCCGAAACTGAAAAATCGATAGCATTCTTTTACGGCGTGATCATAAGCAGACATGGTCTCGTTATAACCCGCAAACGCACTTACAAGCATAATTAATGTGCTTTCCGGCAAATGGAAATTGGTAATCAATCCGTCCAAAACCTGAAATTGATACCCGGGATAAATAAAAATCTCCGTAAAGCCTTCACCCGCATGAACAAAACCGTTTTCATCAACGCCCACACTTTCCAGCGTACGGCAGCTTGTTGTTCCTACAGCGATAACTCTACCGCCGTTTTTCTTGGTTTCATTTATCAGTTCCGCTGTGGATTCGGGTAACATATAATGCTCGGAATGCATATGATGTTCGAGAATGTTATCCACCTTCACAGGACGGAAAGTGCCAAGTCCCACATGAAGCGTGACATACCCGATTTTTACGCCTTTCTCGCGTATACGCTCAAGCAACGCGGGGGTAAAATGCAGTCCCGCAGTAGGTGCAGCGGCCGAGCCGGGTTCGTTGGAATATACCGTTTGATAGCGTTCGCGATCTTTAAGCTTTTCGGTAATATACGGCGGCAACGGCATCTCACCGATGCGATCCAGAACCTCGTAAAAATTACCTTCGAACGAAAATTCAACCAGTCGGTTTCCGCCGTCAAGAATTTCCAATACATTCGCTGTCAATATACCGTTTCCAAACGAGATAATGTCACCGGGACGCGCTTTTTTACCGGGACCTGCAAGTACTTCCCAGCGACGATTGCCATGATCTTGAAGCAATAGAAATTCAACACCGCCGCCGGTCGGAACACGATGACCGTAAATTCGTGCAGGAAGGACGCGGCTGTCGTTTACGATCAAACAATCATTCGGTTGCAAATAATCAATAATATTATAGAAATGGCAGTCGTTTAATTCGCCTGTTTTGCGATCCATAACCAACAAGCGCGAAGAATCACGCGGTTCAAGAGGTGTCTGCGCGATCAATTCTTCGGGTAAGTCATAAAAGAAATCACTTGTTTTCATAAAAGCCCTATCTTTCAATGTATAATTTTTAAGAAAAGCGCCGAAATTCATCAAATGTATTTGACATTAAAATGACATAATGGTAAAATAAATGTGATTGGCGTTCTATAAATTATAGTATACCAGTAACTTACAACTTCTGTCAATATCGGGTTTTCAAACTCGATCTACTTAAGAAAGGATGCGACTCTTATGAAGCAATTTAATGTAGGTATTATCGGCGCCACCGGTATGGTTGGTCAGCGCTTTGCAACGCTGCTTGCGGATCACCCGTGGTTTAATGTAACAACCCTTGCCGCGAGCGGTCGTTCTGCCGGCAAAACATACAAAGAGGCGGTCGGTTCTCGCTGGGCAATGAAATCTCCGATGCCTGAAAAAATGGAGAACATGATTATTGTTGACGCTGCCGACATCGCTGCGGTTACCGCTAATGTTGATTTCTGCTTCTGCGCCGTTAATATGAAAAAAGACGAAATTAAGGCTCTCGAGGAAGCTTACGCAAAAGCGGAGTGCCCTATTGTTTCCAATAACAGTGCGCATCGTTTCACCGAGGATGTCCCCATGGTTATCCCGGAGCTTAATGCCGATCATATCGATATCATTCCTGCGCAGCGTCGTCGTCTGGGCACCAAGCGTGGTTTTATCGCTGTAAAATCCAACTGCTCGCTGCAAAGCTATGTCCCTGCGCTCTATCCCCTGTCCAAATTCGGTATTACTAAGGCGCTCGTTTGCACCTACCAGGCGATCTCCGGCGCAGGCAAAACGTTTGAAACTTGGCCCGAAATGATCGATAATGTTATCCCCTACATTGGCGGTGAAGAAGAGAAATCCGAACAAGAGCCGCTCAAAATTTGGGGTACCGTGGAGGGCGATAAGATCGTTAATGCCACTTCCCCTGCTTTCACGGCGCAATGCTTGCGCGTTCCCGTTTCCGACGGTCACTTTGCGGCGGTTTATTGTTCGTTTGACAAGAAGCCCTCGAAAGAAGAAATCTTGGAAACTTGGAAATCTTTTGCAGGCCGTGCACAAGAGCTCGATCTTCCCAGTGCTCCCAAACAGTTCCTGCATTATTTCGAAGAAGATAACATGCCGCAAACTGCACTCAATCGCAACCTGGAAAACGGTATGGCTATCTCGCTCGGTCGTTTGCGTGAAGATTCGCAGTACGATTATAAATTCGTCGGCTTGTCTCACAACACGCTGCGCGGTGCTGCAGGCGGTGCTGTTCTGCTTGCCGAGCTTCTCTGTGCAGAAGGTTACATGGATTAACCGATGGCGCATATTCTGTAGCAAATACATTTTCGAGGAGGTTTGTTTCACATGAGCAAAGAAACGATTTTTACCGGTGCAGGCGTTGCCATCGTCACGCCGATGAACGCTGACGGTTCTGTGAATTTTGAAAAATATCGTGAAATTATCGATTGGCAGATCGATAACGGTACAGATGCAATTATCACTTGCGGCACCACGGGTGAATCTTCTACCTTAACGGCTGAAGAGCATGTTGCGGTTATGAAAACTGCTGTTGAGCAAACCGCTGGTCGCGTTCCTGTTATTGCCGGTACCGGTTCGAATGATACCGCATTCGGCATCGAACTGTCTGTTGAGGCGCGCGAAATCGGTTGTGATGCACTGCTGCTTGTAACTCCGTATTACAATAAAGCATCTCAAAAAGGATTGATCGCTCACTATAATGCGATTGCTGATGCGGCAAAACTTCCGACCATCCTCTATAATGTACCCTCGAGAACGGGCGTAAATATCCAACCCGCTACCATTGCTAAGCTGTATGAAAATCCGTATATCTATGCAGTGAAGGAAGCGAGCGGTGATATTTCGCAGGTCGCAAAAATTGCGGCACTTTGCGATATCGATATTTATTCCGGTAATGACGATCAGATCGTTCCCCTCCTCTCTCTCGGTGCAAAAGGTGTTATCTCGGTGCTTTCGAATGTTTGCCCGAAAGAAACGCACGATATTTGCGCAAAATGGTTTGACGGCGATACAAAAGGCAGCCGCAAACTCCAACTGGATCTTCTTGATTTGTGCAACGCGCTTTTCATTGATGTGAATCCTATCCCTGTAAAAGAAGCGATGAATATGATGGGACTTAACATGGGCGAATGCCGCTTACCGCTTTGCGGTATGGAAGACGGTGCGAAAGCAACTCTTGCGGCTGCAATGAAAAAGCACGGTCTGATTTAAGATTACCCTATTGAAAGGACGTTCATGGCTTATGACTCGATTGATCGTTAGCGGATGTAACGGTAAAATGGGACGCATGATATCGGCATGTGTTGCAAATCGTCCCGATTGTGAAATCGTAGCCGGTTTTGATATCAACACGGAATCTGCTGCAGGCTATCCTGTGTTCGCAAATCCGCAAAATTGTGATATCGAAGCGGATGCAATTATTGATTTCTCTCACCCTTCGGCGCTTTGCGGTGTTCTCACATACGCGAAAGCACACAACCTTCCGCTTGTCATGGCAACCACCGGTTTGTCTGTCGACCAAATAGACAGCGTTCGCACTGCTTCTGCGGATATTCCTGTATTTTTTAGCGCCAACATGTCTCTCGGAATTAGTTTGCTTGCGGAGCTTGCGCGCAAGGCGGCTGCTGTTCTTGGCAACGAATTCGATGTTGAGATTGTAGAAAAGC
>JAZURB010000289.1:0-1552 GCA_045605945.1 Acutalibacteraceae bacterium | reverse complement strand
CACAACTCCTTGGCTCACAGAACGACATGGCTACGATCCGACTTGTAAGATCTCTTCCCCGTTTTCAAGCAACACCGTACCGACACCGCTCAAAATATAGATAACCTCTGCGGAAGTGTCGTGACAATGCATGCCGATCGTGCAACCGGGAGCGAGCTTGCCTTTCATAATGCGCACACGGTCATCAGCAACCGCGCGCATCACAAATTCCCCTTCACCGTCGCGAAAATGCGGAACAACCTGCTCTTCCACCTTGTTAAAATCAATCATCGTTCATCCTCCTTAATCGACGATAATATCCGCTGCGGCAACACGCACAACCTTCCCGAGATCGGCAAGCGGAAGCTCCACTTGATACCCGATCTTGCCCGCGCTGAACACGATCGTTTCAAAATTTGCTGCCGTTTCATGCACCGTGGTGCAAAACGGTTTTTTCATGCCGATCGGTGAGCAACCGCCGTGCACATAGCCCGTGAGCGGAAGCAGTTCCTTCATCGGGAGCATCGCCACACTCTTTTCACCGACTGCTTTGGCGGCTTTTTTTAAATCCAGTTCCCGCTCTACGGGAATCATAAACACATAGTGCGCTTTGGATGCACCGACGGTGACGAGCGTTTTGAACACACGATCGGGGTCTTGCCCGAGCACGCGCGCGACCTCGGCACCGCTGATGGCGCCGCTGTCAACATAACAGTGGCTTTCATAGGCGATCTTCTTTTGATCCAGCACACGCATGACATTGGTTTTTTCATTTGTCTTTTTCATACCGCGTTCCTTTCTCGTTTACGCACACTCACGCCGTCACAAACGAGACCAGCTCGCCGCGCTCTTTGCGCTTTTTGGCACGCAGCGTATCATCGGCGGCGGCATAACCGAGCGCGATAACCAATCGCACCGTTCCTTCGTCGCCTGTGACCGCGCGGATATCCGCATCGTCAAACCAGCCGAGAATGCAGGAAGCAAGCCCTTGCGTTTGCGCTTCGGCAGTGATATATGCTGCGACAATACCGATATCCATGGAACGATAATCGTTTTGCTTCACCTTTGCTCCCAATGCAGCGGTTTTCACATAGGGCATTTCGGACAACACCAGCATGATCGGTGCATCGGTAGCAAAGCGATTCATGCGCATGCTTTGCGTCGCTTTGGCGACGCGTTTAGCCGCAACACCGCTGCATACCGCAATATGATACGGTTGTCCGTTGCACGCCGAAGGCGCAAGCCGCGCTGCCTCCAACACGCGATCGAGCTTTTCGGCTTCGACTGCACGAGCGGGATCGTATTTGCGACAGGATTGTCGCTGATCGGCGATATCCAAAAAATCCATGATGAGCGTCACCTCTTTCTTACACAGTATACCTTGCTTTGTGAGCGATGTCAAACGGCAACACAAAAAAACGGTAGGAAATCCCTACCGTTTCACAACACCTTCGCCATAAAGCGATGCGGGCTGTCTTGCTCATATTCAATCTCACCGTAAGGCACATAACCCGCCTTAGCATAGAACGGAACAGCGTGCAACTGCGAATGCAAGCGCAACACCTTGCCGCCG
>JAZURB010000288.1:0-5407 GCA_045605945.1 Acutalibacteraceae bacterium | reverse complement strand
AATGAGCCCGACTATGACGCGATCCTTGAGCTCGGCGTGTCTCCCGAAAAAGCGCCCGACAAAGCAACCTATATCACCATTTCGTTCGACAAGGGTGTGCCCGTGGCACTCGACGGCGAGAAGGTGGACGGTCTGGCCCTCATTGAGAACCTCAACAAGCTTGGCGGCGAGAACGGCATCGGTATCGTCGACATGGTCGAAAACCGCCTGGTCGGCATGAAGAGCCGCGGCGTGTATGAAACTCCCGGCGGCACCATCCTCTACAAAGCGCACGAGGCTCTCGAAACGCTGACCCTCGATCGCGACACCATGCACTACAAACAGCAAATGGTCGCGGGCAAGTTCAGCGAGCTGGTTTACTACGGTCAGTGGTACACCCCGCTGCGCGAGGCGCTGTCGGCATTCGTGGACAGCACGCAGGAGACCTGCACGGGCGATGTGAAACTCAAGCTGTACAAAGGCAACATCATGCTCGCTTCGCTGACCTCTCCCTATTCGCTCTACGATGAAGACATCGCAACCTTTGACGAGGACGAGGTTTACGATCAAATGGACAGCCAAGGCTTTATCAACCTGTTCGGTCTGCCCATCAAGGTTCAGGCCAAGAAAAAAGGTCTGTAATTCAGCAAAAGAAAAATAAGCGGTGCACGGGCTTTTTCCGTGCACCGCCTTTTCCCTATTTTTAGAAAGGCGGAATGAACGCTTATGAAACTGTGGGCGGGTCGCTTCCAGAAAGCACTTGACGACAAAACCAACGATTTCAACTCTTCCATCTCCTTCGATTGCCGCATGGCAGACGAGGATATTTTCGGCAGCATGGCGCATGCGGCAATGCTGGAAGCGCAAGGCATCATCAGCAGCGAGGACGGCAAGAAGATCCAAGAGGGTCTGGCAAGCATCGCCGCCGATCTGCAAAGCGGCGCGCTGACCATCGATATGACCGCCGAGGATATCCACACCTTTATCGAAGGTGAGCTTACCGCCCGCATCGGCGATGCCGGCAAGCGTTTGCATACCGGTCGCAGCCGTAACGATCAAGTGGCGCTGGATGTGCGCCTTTACCTGCGCAACCGCATTCCCGCTCTGCAAGAGCAGCTGACGGAATTGATCGAGGTGCTGTGCAATAAAGCGGAGGCGTACGCCGATGCAATCATGCCCGGTTACACCCACCTGCAGCGCGCGCAGCCGATCACCTTCGGTCATCACCTCATGGCGTATGCCGAGATGTTCCTGCGCGATAAGGCGCGCCTTGCGGACGCGCTCGGTCGCACCAACATCTCCCCGCTCGGCAGCGGTGCGCTTGCTTCCACAACCTACCCGCTTGACCGCGAGGCAGCGGCAAAAACCATGGGTATGAACGGTGTGACGCACAACTCGCTCGACGGCGTTTCCGACCGCGACTTTGCGGTAGAGCTTGCTGCTGCGCTGTCGCTCATTATGGTGCATCTGTCCCGCTTCTCGGAGGAAATCATCCTCTGGTGCTCGTGGGAGTTCAAATTCATCGAGCTTGACGACGCGTTCTCGACGGGCTCGTCCATCATGCCTCAAAAGAAAAACCCCGACATTGCTGAGCTGGTGCGCGGCAAATCGGGGCGTGTGTTCGGCGATCTGATGACGCTGCTGACGGTGCTCAAAGGTCTGCCGCTCGCTTACAACAAAGATATGCAAGAGGACAAGGAAGCCATTTTCGACGCACTCGATACGGTGACCATGTGTCTGACAGCGTTCATTCCCATGATCGATACGATGACGGTGCTGACCGACAACATGCGCAAAGCGGCTGCGGGCGGCTTCATCAACGCGACCGATGCGGCGGACTATCTCGTCGGCAAAGGCTTGCCGTTCCGTGACGCTTACAAAGCGACGGGCGAGCTGGTGGCGCTGTGCATCAAAAAAGGTCTCACCCTTGAGACGCTGCCGCTTGCCGAATACCAAGCGGTGTGCGATCTGTTTGACAACGATGTATTCGATGCGATCTCGCTCGAGCGTTGTGCGGCGATGCGCCGTGTATACGGTGGTCCCGCTCCCGAGAATGTGCGCGCGCAAGTCGCGCGTGTGCGTTCGCTGCTGTAAATAAGGATATTTCATCTCCAAAGGAGTTTTTACTATGATCAAAGCAGGTATTATCGGTGCTACCGGCTACGCCGGCGTGGAGCTTGTGCGCATTTTGCTGCGTCATCCCCATGTGACGCTGGCCGCTGTCAGCTCGGTGTCGTTCGAAGGCAAGCCGATTTCCGAAGTGTATCCGTCGCTGCGCGGCATTTGCGATATGGCATGCGAGAATGCGGACGCGGTGATCGAGCGTTGCGATGTGATTTTTGCCGCTCTGCCCCACGGTTTGTCGCAAGACACCGCCAAAGCTTGCATGGACGCGGGCAAAAAATTCATCGACCTCGGCGCCGATTTCCGTCTGGATGATCCCGCAGCGTATGAATCGTGGTATCAATCGGAGTACCGCTATGACGACATCCACAAGCAAGCGGTGTACGGTCTGTGCGAATGGTTCCGCGAGGATATCAAGGAAACGACCGTCATCGGCAACCCCGGTTGCTATCCGACCAGCGTGGCACTCGGTCTGGCTCCCGCTTTGAAAAACAAGCTCGTTTCCCCCAAAGGCATTATCATCGACTCCAAATCGGGCACGACGGGTGCCGGTCGCAAGCCGACCCAAACCACCCATTTCCCCGATTGCGCGGATGCCTTCTCGGCATACAAAGTGGCGTCGCATCGTCACACGCCCGAGATCGAGCAGACGCTTTCGAAATTGGCGGGCGAAGAAGCGACCATCACCTTTGTGCCGCATCTGCTGCCTGTGAACCGCGGTATTCTCTCGACGATCTATGCGCGCTTGAACGACGGCGTGACGGAAGAGACGATTCGTGCGGCATACGAAGACGCGTATCAAAACGAGCATTTTGTGCGCGTGATGCCCAAAGGTCAGGCGGTCAATATCCGCCATGTCCAATGCTCGAACTATTGCGACATGCAGCTGTATGTCGATACCCACACGCAAACACTGGTCGTCACCAGCGTGATTGACAACATGGTCAAGGGCGCTGCGGGTCAGGCCATTCAAAATATGAATCTGCTGTTCGGTTTGCCGGAGACAGCGGGTCTGGATATGGTCCCCATCGCATTCTAAAAAAGAAAGTGAGTCGTACTTATGGCTATTAAAATCGAAGGCGGCGTTACCGCCCCCAAGGGCTTTACCGCTGCGGGTGTGCATTGCGGAATTCGCCGCAACCGCACCAAGCGCGATCTGGCACTGATCGTGTCCGACCGTGACGCGAACACCGCCGCCGTGTATACACAAAATCTCGTGAAAGGCGCTCCGCTGACCGTGACCAAGGCGCATCTGGAAAACGGTTTGGCGCGTGCGATCATCGTTAACAGCGGCATTGCTAACACTTGCGCTGCGGACGGTATTGAAAAAGCGGAAGCGATGTGCCGTCTTGCGGCAGACGCGCTGAAGCTGGATGTCAATGATGTGCTGGTCGCATCGACCGGCGTTATCGGCCCGTCGATCGTACTCGACCCCATCGTTGCCGCCATGCCGACGCTCGCCTCGCTTCTCTCGAAGGAAGGCGGCGCCGATGCTGCCGAAGCGATCATGACAACCGATACGGTCAAAAAAGAATTCGCCTATACCGTGACGCTGGGCGGCGTTGACTGCACGCTGGGCGGTATTGCGAAGGGCAGCGGCATGATCGCGCCGAATATGGCAACGATGCTCTGCTTCCTGACGACCGACGCGGCGATCGACAGCGAACTGCTGGATGCGGCGCTGCACGAGGTTGTGGGCGATACCTTCAACATGCTGTCGGTGGGCGGCGATACCTCCACAAACGACAATGTAATCTTAATGGCGAACGGTGCGGCGGGCAACCCGCGCATCACCGAGAAGAACGCCGATTATGCCACCTTTGTGGAAGCGCTGCACGCGCTGTGCGCCGATTTGTGCCGTCGCCTCGCCAAGGACGGTGAGGGCGCAACCAAGCTGCTGGAGACGAAGGTCTCGGGCGCAAAAACCGTGAAGGATGCACGCATTATCGCCGCTTCCGTTAACCGTTCTTCCCTGCTCAAGGCCGCCATGTTCGGTGCAGACGCCAACTGGGGTCGTGTGCTGTGCGCGATCGGTTATGCGGGCGCGGATGTGGATATCCACGGTGTGCAGGTCACCTTCCGTTCGAAGGGCGGCGAAGTGACCGTATGCGAAAACGGCGCAGGCATCGAGTTTGACGAGGATATCGCCAAAACCGTGCTGACCGAAGACGAAATCGTGATCGATATCGTGCTTTCCGACGGCGACGCGAACGCAACCGCCTACGGCTGCGATCTGACCTATGACTATGTGAAGATTAACGGCGACTACCGTACCTGATCGCCGAAAGGATGCGAGAACGATGAACATTACGACTACCGAGCGCGCGGAAATTTTGACGCAAGCGCTCCCCTACATTAAGCAATACGCAGGCAAAACCGTCGTGATCAAATACGGCGGCAACGCGATGATCAACGATGAGCTGAAAGCGGCGGTCATGGAGGATATGGTGCTGCTGCACACGGTCGGCATTAAGCTGGTGCTGGTGCACGGCGGCGGTCCCGAGATCAACGCGATGCTCGATAAAACCGGCAAGGAATCGAAGTTTGTGGGCGGTCTGCGCTACACGGACGAGGAGACCATGGAAATCGTGAAAATGGTGCTGGCAGGCAAGGTTAACAAGGCGCTTGTGCAGCAAATCACCGAGCACGGCGGTCGCGCAATCGGTCTTTGCGGTCTGGACGGCGGCATGCTCACCGCCACGCGCCACCGCGAGCCCGACCTCGGTTTGGTGGGCGACATTTCCCGCGTGGATGTGACGCTGCTCAGAAACAGCCTGGATAACGATACCATTCCCGTGGTTGCCACCGTTGCAGGCGGCGACAACGGCGAAACCTTTAATATCAACGCCGATATTGCCGCGGCGGAAATTGCCGCAGCACTCGGCGCGGAAAAGCTCGTGCTGATGACCGATGTGCGCGGTCTGCTGCGCGATAAGGACGACCCCGACAGCCTCATCTCCACCGTACAGGTGAGCGATGTGCCGCGCCTCAAAAAAGAAGGCGTGTTGTCGGGCGGCATGATCCCGAAAATCGAATGCTGCGTGGAAGCGGTGCGCCGCGGCGTGCGCCGTACGCATATCATCGACGGTCGTATCCCCCACTCCATTTTGATCGAGATGCTGACCCATGAGGGTATCGGCACCATGTTCCTGTAAACAGAAGGTGACAGTTATGTCTTTTGATGAATTGAAACAGCTTCATGACGAAGCGTTGATGCCGACCTACGGACGATTCCCTGTGGCGCTGGAAAGCGGCAAGGGCGCGACCGCCGCGGATGTCGACGGCAAAACCTATATTGATTTCG